>JAHITX010000050.1 GCA_018817425.1 Pseudomonadota bacterium | reverse complement strand
TTCAAGCTCATCATCCTTTAATACAGGATTCGGGCAAATAAAACCATGCCATGTAGAACATACATCATGTTTGAAACCTGGCAGTGTCATCTCTCTGGTCTGAACTCCGCCTCCGAGCATATCCTGATGCTCAACTACACAAACATTAAGCCCTGCTTTCGCAAGATAAGACCCGGCCATTAATCCGTTATGGCCCCCTCCTGCTACTATTACATCATATTTTGACATAATTTCCTCTCCTTTCAGGTTGTTTTTTTGATTTACAAATCTGTTTACTTATTAATAAGGTATATTTTACATATTCAAGCAACCAGTTTAATAAACACTGTTTTTCAGTAGGCTGTATAGAATTTTTTTGTTCTCGGTTATTTGTCCGGCAAAGTCAAGAAAAATTATATTACTGGATAGATTCTGTATATTTCCAAATATCTGTCCAGTTAAATATTTTACCGCCGTATACTTTTTTATATTTTTCTGCTGTGCTTTCAGATGAAAAAATCAACATAAACGGAACCATTGATCCTTTTGGACGTGCATTGCTTTCCACAAGGTAAAAAGCGTTTTTTGCATCAATCATTTTTCCGCTGTCATATTGTCCCGTAACAGTGTCATAATCACGGGCAAGAATTGAACCGATTTTACCTCCAGGTATTCTTGCCTTTAAAATAACCAGGCAATGTAAACAGCATAAAGAATATTTGCCGGCAGAAATCTCTTTTTTGCCTTCGGTGATCTCGATTATAAATTTCGTTTCACTTTTTAAAGCATCCATACCGCACATGATACAACGTTCAGATGCCTGAACAAAAATAACCGGAAAAAGAATAATTACAATAATCAAAGCCATGATAGTTTTAATTTTCATATATTACTCCTTACTGTTTGATCATTTTCTTTAACTTTCTCATCTTCCGTACCATTTTTGTATCCTGATACATATCTTCATATACAGCTTTTATTGCTTCATCGAATGTGGCTGGCTTTCCACCATTTTCTTTAATAAATTTTTTTGCGTCTTCTTCATATATGAATGCCCATTTTGCTCTTTTAGTCATAACACCGGTTTTGCTTCCGCCGATTACCCAGAAAGCTTTTTGTGCATCTATAAGATTTTTTGAATTATAATCTCCAACCCAAATTGTTTCAGGCGACTTATCTATGTTTATTGCAAAGTCAATAGCGGCACAATGGAGGCTGCATGTTCCTTCCGTTGTACCATCGTCGTATTCAATAAAAATCCTGCTATGGGCAAACTTTTCCCTGTCCATACTACAGTATTTGCATGATTTGTGTTTTTGAACATCATCTTGCGCTAATAAAAGCCCTGGCATGGAAATACAAAAAATCATACATATCGTTAAATAAAATATTAATTTCTTCATCATAATACCCCCATGAACATCATATTGTTTATCCGTTGTTCTAAATAGCCAAAACCAAATGAATTGAGAGAATGGCCAGACCTCCGGCTATCAAATAACCAGACCATTTTAATAATTTAACCATTTTTTTACTTAAGGTGGAGTTAACATGTCTGTAGTTTTTTGAACAAACAACCCAGAAATATATTATAAAAAGTGAAAGCCCAACAAATATCATAATGAAAGAAAGCAGCGCATCCCATACTTTTTGGCCAAGACAAAATATACAATGATGAAAAGGAAGTTTGAGAAACAACGGGCTTATTTTAGTGTGCAATGCAAGAATATATACAACAAAGGCGGATGTTGCCAAAAAGGTTTCACAAAGCATAACCGTTTTTTTGCCAAACCACCAGTTGCGACCGGAATTTTTACTTTTATTCTGAGCAATAAAAAAATAAATTATTCCCAAAATAATAAACAGCATAAGTATATAAAACAGGATAAGCCACGTCCATGTAGGTTGTGATACTATTAAAGGAATGTTTTGCCTTGGAATGTCAAAAAGAGATGTGCAGCAAGACACCTGACGGGGGGGATTGGAAAAGAAAAATGAAATATCGAAAATAGTTTCCAGAATTATTAAGATTCCCAGAGGCGCGATAAATAGCAGTTTTTGTTTCATAAAAGGCTGGGATTCTGCCTGACGGTCTAAAAAGTTTAAGATTAACCAATACCCGTATAAGGCCGGAAGAACCAGTTTAAGAGTGCTTGCAATATATGATAAGGGAGCATTGACATTATGCACTCCCACAAGACACATAGCTCCGGGAATCGAAATTATCATGCTATGCAGACTGTAAAACCATAAGGGTACCATCAGGAGCCTTATGGAAAATCCTATGGATAATATGGTAATAAGAAGATAAACCCTTTTTTCCAAAAGATATTGTTCATCCGCATGGCTGTTGATGTCCCATTTTTTCCAGACATAAAATCCGTTAAATGCAGCAACAAGTCCAATGAAGATAGAGGTAAATGAACATACGAGATAAGTAATTATAAAATTGTTTATAATCATAAGCCATTAGCGCTATTATTTTTGTGAAGATATTTTGCCGGAATCAAAATAAATTATTCGGTCAATTAATTTTGCAATTTGCGGTTGTGAATCATGAAAAGATATAATTATTGTTATCCCTTTTTTTTTCAGTTTTTCCAAAACATCTATTACTATTCCGGCATTTTCAATATCTATATTGGAAAGAGGCTCATCTGCTAAAATAATTTCAGGATTATTAATCAGTGCCCGGGCAATTGCTGCCCGCTGCTGCTCACCGCCGCTTAATTCATTTGCGAAAAAATCCGCTCTGGTCTCAAGATTTAAGTCTTCAAGCAATTTTATGGCTTTTGCTTTTCTGTCTTTTTCAGAAAATCCCATTGGTAAAAGGGGAATGGAAACATTTTCCCAGGTAGTGTATCCGGAAATTAAGTTGAATTGCTGAAAAATGAAACCGAATTTTTCTCTTCTTATAGCTGATAAAAAATGATCCGGAAAATGCGATATCTCACGGTCTGCCAGAAAGAGCCGCCCGCTTGAAAGTCTTGTTAAACAGCCGGTTATGTTTAAAAAAGTTGTCTTGCCTGAGCCTGAAGGGCCGTTTAGCACGACAAATTCCCCCTGTTTTATTTCAAGAGAAACATTATCAAGGGCTTTGATTTTAACCTTTCCTGAGCGGTAGTTTTTTGTTACATTATCAAACTTGATCATAAGCGAATTTTCACCTTGGAATTTCAATAACCTTTGTGGGGACCTGCCGATCGCTTCCACCGTCTGACATCCGGGCGGGTTGTGAACCCGCCCCTACAATCCTTTAGAGACGCAAAATCTTGCGTCTCTAAATTTTTCTCTGCCCCCGGATTTTCAGTTCATTATTTCCTTATCGTATCATCCGGGTCGACAACCCCGGCCAGCCATGCAGGGATTGCGCTTATTGCCGTTAGGGGTAGTACTCCCAGAATAAAAAGAAGCGAAACGGACATAAAATCACAGTTTACAGGAACAGGAAATTTTGGATAAATACTGGCGCAACCTAAACAGTAGCCTGATATTCCCGGTGTACCCATCAGAGCGTAAACAAACCCGGCAAGAATTCCGGCGGACGTTCCTCCTATACCAAGAATAAGGGATTCCATCATTTTCATCTCAATGATTTCTCCTGTCTGCCACCCTACAGCTTTTAGTATTCCAATTTCTTTACTCATATCTACACTTATGTGCGCTGATTGCGCCCAGACCAAAAGTAGTATGGTTACAAGCAGTATCAGCCACATCGCCTGAAAAGTTCCTCCCCGGCGTCCAAAAGCCTCCTTTACCAGATTGGTAAGCGCCTTACCCGTTAATACTCTTGTATTTCTAAAACGGCCAACAATTTCCCCTGCGATCAAATCGGCGTTTTGCTGATTATCCGCATATACAAGAAGATCGGATGCCTCATCTTTGTCATAGTTGAAAAATTCTTTAGCATCATCTATAGATACAATGATCAGGTCTGTACTGTAAATTTGTACTGTGTTGTTAAAAATTCCAACCACCTCAAATTCGCCCTTATTACCCAGAGTATCTTCGATTTGAAGTTTGTCTCCAACATCGGCGTTAAAACTTAATGCTACTCCGGAACCCAGTACAGCCTTACGGCGATCACCGGCTACAAGAAAAGCGCCTTTTTCAATTGTCCATGGCAATTTAGAGCTGTACGACAGGTTGTCAAGATCCAGACCCATAAGGGTATAGGCTGTGTCAACTGATCCTATCTTTAAGGGAAGATACCCCCATATCCTGGCAATAACCTTCTTTACATGGGGTATTTTTTCAATCTTAGTTTTAATTTCCAAGGATATTTTCCCCACCCGCCCGGCTTCTATTGCCTGAACGGTTATATCAGGAAGAAAATTTTTAGCTGTTTGCGCATCTTTTGCAAAGCCGCCTCTTGTAAACATCATAAAAGAAGCAGTAGCCATAACCAGAATTAAAGGAATTAATATAGCAAGAGATTTTCCTCTGTAGCGGATAATATTTTGATATGCCATCAACAAAAGGTTTATGTGTTTGACCATATTATTCATTGCTTTATAACCTTCAGGGTAAACACCTTTTCATAGCTTAACCCAGGTGTTGCAACCACATCACAGTCGGAATGAAAACAGAATCCACCCGGCAAGTCGCTGCGGCGGGCATATATGCCTTCTGTAAGATTTCTTGAGGTACAGCATTGAGCGATTATCGGGATAGCCGGCCCGCCTAAAGTTTCTACAACAGCCATACGCATCTGAGTATCTTTCGAGTTGCGATAATCTGTAGAAATATATTCATTGTAAATATAGAGAGCTATGAAGATAATGAAGATAAATAAAATTCTTAAAAGATATTTACTTCTAAACAATTGTATCATAAAGGCCTACTGTTTCCATTGCCTCCAGGTCAAAAAACATCCGATAGACAAAAATCCTGCTCCCATTCCAATGAGTATTAAAGCCTGAGGCCAAAGAACATCAAAGCCATTACCCTTCTGAAAGATAGCGTTTGCTGCGACCATAAAATGTGTAAAGGGCAGACAAAGGCTTACCTTCTGCAAAAATGGTGACAGATTTTCGAAAGGCGTAATGACACCACTTAAAAAAAGGCTGGGAAAGGTCGATGCAACCGACAAAAGTATAGCTTGCAGCATATTATTACAGACACTGCCGATCATGATGCCGATCCCAGCGGAGCTGACCAGAAAAAAGGCCATAAAAATGAAGAAAGTCAGAGGGTTTCCTCTCATGGGCACATTAAACCAAAAGACAACAAGAAAAGAAAAAACAGAGGAAATCAAACCGATTGTAAGAGGAGCCACGGTTTTTGCTATCAATAATTCCCAGGAACGGGTGGGAGTAACTAAAATCTGATCGATAGTGCCACGTTCTTTCTCCCTCACAACAGCTGTGGAGCAAAGAATTATTCCTGAGATCAGACCTGCCGTAGCAACATGAAATATCACAATATAGTAAAGGCTCTTTAACTCCTGATTAAAAAGAGCCCTTATCTTAAGATCTATGCCGGGTATATGGGAAACAGTTATCCCCCTATTATTTAAGCGGTTCATTATGATATCCCGGTTTAATTCGCCGATGATTCGTTTGGCAAAACCACCCCCCTGCCCGGCCTGGTTGGCGTCGCTGCCATCGCCGATGAATTGTATGTAAGCGGGTTTTCCTCTTGCTAAATCACGGGTAAACTCGGGAGGAATAATTAACGCCACGCTTGCCTTACTGCTATCGAGTCTGCTTTTGACGTCTGCCATGGAAGCAGCATAGCTATCCAGATCAAAATATTCGGTGGATAGGAATTTTTCAATGACATCACGGCTGGCAGCAGTGCGATTCATATCATAGACAACGGTAGACATGTGCTTGGCATCAAAGAAGAAGCAGTACCCACAGAGGATTATACAGGCTGTATAAAAATAAAGAATCAAACTCATCGCTACCGGATCACGATAGAAATGTATATATTCCTTTTTAATCAATCCCCAAATCCTGTCCAAGATAAATCTCTCCTTTAAATCTGCTTGTTTTTTACCCGCCATGCGCTAAGCCCGAAGATGACAATGCAATAGATCACAAGTGCCAGGGCATCTTCCCAGTAGCTTAAAATGCCCGAACCTTTCAGAATCTGCGCCCGGCATATGCCGGTGTAAAACCTTGCCGGGAAAAGGCAGGAATAAAACTGCCATCCGGTAGGACTGTTTGCGACAGGCGCGATGGCGTCGGCAAAAATAAAAGCCGGCATCAGGGTAAAAATAATGCCTATTAAAAGTGCTGTAAGCTGGCTCCTGGTCAATGTGGAAATAAAGAAACCAATTGCTACCGTAGCAAAGGTCATAAGAAAAGTCGCTAATGCAAGGATAAATGTGCTCCCCCTCAAGGGAAGCTCAAACCACCATAGTCCAAAAACAACCAAAAAATAAAAATCTAAGGTCAGAAGGATTACATAAGGAGCCATCTTGCCTATGATGTATTCATAAGAATGGATGGGTGAAACGAATATCTGCTGGATAGAACCCGATTCTTTTTCCCTGACAATAGCCAGAGCGGATAACATGGGAACTATGCCCATAATGGACAGGCTGAAAGCACCGGTAATGATGAAAGTAAGCCCACGAAGCGATTGGTTATACCAAAATCGCGTGGTAAGAACGATGGGCTCAAGGTCTGTGACAATTCCCCGCTTTTTAAGAAAAGAGGCTACAATTTCCTCTGAATGTAAAGCGTTGATAGCGCTTAAGTAATTAATGATGTACTGGGCGCTGGTAAATTCCGAGCCATCGACCAATATCTGGATGTTGGCAGGAATATCCTTTTTGATCCTGCGCGAAAAATCGGCAGGGATGATGACGGCGCATTTGGTTTCGCCCCTGGACAATGAATTTTTTGCCTGCTCATAACTGGTCAGGTAATGTTTGATATGAAAAAATGGGGTGTTATCGATCACTTTTATATAATTTCGACTCTCCCGGCTCTGATCCATATCGAAAACCGCGACAGGCATATTTTTTAATTCAAAGCAGATGGAATAACCGGACAAAAAGAGCAAAAACATGGGCATAAAAAGGGCAAGGATAAGGCTTATGGGGTCACGGATAATATGGCGAAATTCCGCCTTCATTACTGTCGTTATTCTTTTCATGGACGCCATTGTTATTGCTCCCTGTCATCCAGCACATGATAGATAAAAACATCTTCCATAGAAGGTTGGATCCTGTTTATCTTTTCTACCATTATCCCTGCCGCCAGCAGATGCTCCAGACTAAGCTCATTATCTTGCTTATCCGTCAGAATATGAATCTTGTCTCCAAATAAGGTGGTCTGGCGTACGAAGGCAAGCTCAGCCAGCCGGCGGCTTGATTCCAGAACCGGGGGCGGGGCCTCTATTTCATAAAAATCGACGGCCAGGTCTTGCTTTAATTGATGTGGAGTACCCAGCGCCACGAGATTTCCTCCGTTCATCAAGCCAATAATATTACAACGTTCTGCCTCATCCATGAAATGGGTAGTCACGATTGTGGTTATTCCTTCTTCCGAAAGTCTATAAATTATATCCCAGAATTCCAGGCGGGCTATCGGATCTACCCCTGAAGTCGGTTCATCCAAAAATAGCACCGCCGGTTGGTGCATAATTGCACAGCCCAGGGCAAGCTTTTGTTTCCAGCCACCTGCCAACTCGCTTGTCAGGTATTTCTCCTTTCCCTGCAGGCCTGCAAAATCAACAACCCAATCTTTCTTTTTTCTTTTTTCCTTTCCGCCCAATCCATAAACGCTTCCATAAAAATCCAGATTCTGGCCTACCGTAAGATCAGGATAAAGAGAAAAGAGCTGTGACATGTATCCTATGCTCTTTTTCACCTGGCGCGGGTTAGTAGCAATATCAAAACCCCCTACTTCTGCCCTGCCGGAAGTAGGAGGTGTCAATCCGCATAGAATCTTGATCACGGTTGTTTTCCCGGCACCGTTAGGACCCAGAAGACCAAAAACTGTGCCCCTTGCCACCTCGAAATTTACATCGTTTACTGCGGTAAAATTACCAAATTTTTTTATAAGAGAGAAAACCGCAATGGAACTGCCACCACTCTCCCCGGGGCAAGCAAATGGCACCCAGTCTTTTTTAGGCCTTTGCTTATCTTGCTCCTGCAGCAATGAGACAAAAACATCGTCCATGGTGGGTGTTGTTTCAAAATAATCCTCGACCATGATCCCGCGCGCAATAAGGCCAGCCTCTATAATCGCCAGGTCTTTTTCAGGCGTATCAAGAAACAAACGGATACAATCACCATATATCTGAACCGGTGTTGACAATTCGTCTCTTAATACACGGCAAGCCCGGTTTATCATGTCCGTCTTAATGGTGCAGACCTTCCGTTTAATCTGTTTCTTCAGATTTGCAGGAGTATCGCAGGCAATCACCTTACCTTCCTGCATCAGGGCAACCCGGTGGCAACGCTCAGCTTCATCCATATAAGGCGTAGAAATAATTACAGTAATGCCCTGGTCGATGAATTCATAAAGTATCTTCCAGAGTTCGGTACGGGACAGAGGGTCAACAGCCGTGGTCGGTTCATCAAGGATCAACACCGAAGGAAGGTGGATCAGGGCACAGCTTAACGCCAGCTTCTTTTTCATTCCTCCTGACAGTTCGGCCGCCCGGCGATGCCGAAAAGGCTCCATACGGGAAAAGAGAAGCAGCCGTTCCTTTTGGCGTTGCCGGTCGGCTTCGGGTACACCGCGCAGGTCCGCCATAAAATCGATATTTTCCTCTACTGTCATATCAAGATAGAGGGTAAAATCCTGGGACATATACCCAATAGCGGAACGAACCCCATCAGGTTCCACTTCTACGTTGAAATTATCCACGAACATAAGGCCGGAGCTCGGTGCCAGGATTCCGCAAAGCATCTGCAAAGTTGTGGTTTTGCCTGCACCGTCTGAACCTAAAAGACCGAATATCTCCCCACGCTTAACTTTTAGATTAAGATCATCAACCGCTGTGACCCGGCCGAATTTCTTTGTTAAAGACTCAACCAGCACGGCATAGTCTTTTAACCCTGTTAATTCCATGGACGGTTCTTATCCCACCTTAAGTCTACATCAGCCGGCATGCCCGGTTTGAGAATACCCTGGGGATTGGAAATATCGACTTTTATCTTGTAAACCATAGTGGAACGGTTTTCATTCATTTGAACGTCTCTTGGTGTAAATTCCGCTTTGGGAGCTACAAGGATAACCTTACCGGGAAAGTGTTTGTCCGGAAAGGAATCAACGGATATGCGCGCTTCATCACCCAGCTTGATTTTGCCGATATCCCTTTGTTCAACATATGTTTTGACATAGAGATTTTTAAGATCAACCACAACCACCAAGGGTGTTCCTGGCACCACATTTTCGCCTAGTTCAATTGCCTTGTCGATCACCGTGCCTTTAACCGGACTATAAACATACGTATCATCAAGGAGGGTTCCGATTTCTTTCTTTTTGGCCAAGACACCGTTTAAAGTTGATCCAGACATATTCTCGGCCCTTTTTGCCGTGGCAAGTTCTCTTTCTAAAGTTAGCACATTATTTTCTTTAAGCATGATATCTGTTAGAGAAGACTTTGCCAGAGACAGCCCTGCCTTCGATACAAAATATTTTTTTTTAATATCATCCATCCTGTTTTGTGCTATCGACTTTTTTTCTGCCAGAGATAAGAAACGATTATAGTCCTTTTCTGCTTTTTCGAATTCCGCTTCAGCCTGTTCAATCATGGCGGCAGATTGTTTTCTGACAAGTTCTAAAGCAATTTTTGCCCCGCTGATCCTGCTTTCCAAAACCATAATATCATCACCTGCCCTCCGCAACGCTTCCTGCGCCTTCGCTACTTCAGCGTCCGCATTGGCAATCTGTGCCTTTATCTGTTCCGCGTCGATCTTTGCAATAAGCTGACCGGAATGCACTTCCGACCCTTCCTCAGCCTGTAGCTGGATTACCTGCCCCCTTACCTTGGAACTTAAGCTAACCTCCGTGCCTTCAACCCAACCATGCAAACGCAGAAAGCCCCTGGGAACCTTTCCTTCGCTGATAACAGACATGTATATTGCAACAATTCCTAAAATAAAGCAGAAAATGACCGCAGGCAATATAAGCTTCCGTCCCGATATTTTCACTTTACCTTCTCCCATTGCCGGCCTCCTCATTTAACACTTTATTTTAAAGCTCACCCATTGCTCTTTTAACTCTTGCATTAGCCACCTGGTAATCAAATTTAGCACGATAATTATCCGTTCTGACCTGGGTCAGAAGCGTTTGAGCATCAATTACATCCGTTGCAGTACCTACAAGTTCCTGGTAACGGTCTTTTGTGATACGCAGGTTTTCTTCTCCTTGTTCAATGGCTTTTTCCGTAGCATTAATGCGTTCTTTGGCTATCATAGCATCGTTTGCGGCGGTACGATATTCTAATTTGATTTGTTCTGTTAACAGGCGAAGTTTCTTTTGGTTTTGCGCTTTTTGCTCAACAGCCCGCCGGTAGCCGGAAGTTGTTGCCAAACCATCGAAGATATTTATCTTCAAGCCGATCATAGCCATTGCAATCGACTGTTCCCTTGCTTTATCATTTTCCGTATAGTCAAATCCGAGCTGCATAAATACTTGAGGGGCATAATTACTTCTGCTGTCTTGCACCTCATATTTACTCGCTTCCACAATCTCTTTCATCGCTTTTATTTCCTGCCTTGTCTCAACTGCTTTTTCAATACCTTGAGCAGGCAGATCTTCTATGTGTTCCAATCTGTCTTCCAATTCAGGTCTGTATGATGGTTCCTGATTTATAAGATAATTTAAAAGAAGCCATCTGTTTTCCAATATGTTTGCTGCGGCCAGCTGTTGTTGTCTGCTTGCCGCGAGTTTAACTTCGGCCTGAAGAAAATCGTTTAAAGTTGATACGCCCTGTTCATAGAAATCTTTCGATATTTGAAGATGCTGTGTCATCTGTAGTACTTCTTCATCTGCTGATTGTAATATTTTTTTTGCTTCCCAGATTCCATAATAGGCTGTTACCACCTGAAGAAATACATCCTGCTCTTTTCCTTTGTAATCGAATCCGACGGCTTTTTCCCTTGCTTTTGATTTATTATATCCGGAAGATGTTTTTCCAAAATCATAGATAGTCTGGTTAAGCACCAGATTTAATGAGCTGTAATCTTTTTCCTGAATTTCAAAGGAACCGCCAAGAGCTTTAAACGCCTGGGGGTTATCCTGTAATGTGTAACCTCCCTGCACATCAATGCGGGGAAGATAACCGCTTCTGGCGATGTTGACATCTTCTTTGGCTAAATTTTTATTGTGGGCTGCCACCATAAGAGTGGGATTCATTTGTGCAGCCCTTTTAAAACATTCCTTTAGGGTAAGATCTGCAGCGGATGCGAAACAGCTCCATAAAAGCAGCAAAATGACAGTCAAATAGCTAGTCCTGAGCATGTTCCCTCCCTCTATAGACTTTTATATATTTCTGATAGTTTAACATAATATCCATCTAAAGCCGAGCTGTTGCAGATGGAGCATTTACAGCGGCGGAGTTGTCATTTTAAGGTCAGATATTTTTTAAAGACCACAAATAATCAGACGGCAATAGGTTAAAGAGAATATTAACAGTAACAATGCTTAAATCATGCCAATATTTCAATACTAATCATATCAGCAAGATAGATATATTCATATGAAAGCTTCTACACATAAAAAAATATTCTCATGATATATCGGTAATTGCTGTATTGCATACGGCACAATATGCTAAATATCATAAATATGCCTGATTGGCTTTTCTGACGGAGGGCAGAAAAAACAGTGGGAGATTTAGAATATTTGGCCAGAAGCTTTATAAAAGTTCACTTTGATATCCTATAAGACCTTTCAAAGCAAATTCCAACAATCAAACAACAAAGCAAAAAATTGAGGTTAGGAACCATTATATATATTTGATATTTAAACTTGATGATCCTTTATCATCATTCAGCCAGTACCTCTTTAATTTTTTCAGATAGCATTGCAAAGGAAAAAGGCTTCTGTAAAAATCCGTTAGCACCGTCATCAAGAATTCTCTGAACCGGACCATCAATCGAATAACCACTACATACTATAACTTTTTGCTCTGGGTTTATTTTTTTTATTATAGAAAATACAGTACTGCCCGTCATATCCTGCAGTCTTATATCAAGCAGTACCAAACTGATATTTTCTTTCTGTTGGTTAATAATATCAATAGCTTCTCCACCAGTTTCGGCTTCTATTGTTTTGTAGCCAAGTCTTTGCAACATTTGCTTATATAATAATATAACCGGTTTTTCATCTTCAACTATGAGTATGGTACCGGTGCCTGACTGCACTGTTGCCTCAGGTAGTTCGGTTTGCTTTATATGAGTTTGAGCAACCGGCAGATAAATACGAACCGTTGTTCCTTTTCCTGATTTTGAATCAACCGTCAGCCATCCGTTATGATTTCTTATAATTCCATATACTGCCGCCATTCCAAGCCCGCGGCCCTGAAACTTTGTCGAAAAAAAAGGATCAAATATTCTGTTTAGAACTTCCTCATCCATTCCTTTTCCATCATCTTCTATTGTCAGGCAAACACGATTGCCGACTTTAGCATGCGGATATTTTTTTATATAATTTTTATCTATTTTTACTTCATTAACACTGATCCTGATACAGCCTTCATCTTCAATGGCTTCAGATGAATTTGTCATAATAGCCGATATAACCAGTTGCATTTGGGTAATATCAGCCATTATTTCAGGTATATCTTTAGGTAAGCTTGTTTCTATTTTTATAGACTTATTGATCGAAGATTTTATAAAGGTGAGTGTTTCTTCTATATAGTTGCATAAAGATATAAGTTTTGCCTGATATTTTCCGCCTTGTGCATAGGCTAACAGTTTCTCTGTTAAGCTTGCCATACGACGAACAGAATTTGCTATTGTTTCAGTATATTTGCTATAATTTTCTTTATCAGGCAAAATCATCTGCAAAAGTTCTAAACTACCTGAGACTGTAAATAATGCATTATTAAACTCATGCGCAATGCCTCCGGCAAGGGTAGCAATAGTTTCAGTTTTCCTGGATTCTCTAAGCTTTCTTTGAAGGATTCCTTTTTCTTCACGGGCTTTTTCTATTTCTGTAATATCTCGGACAAATGACATCACAGCCGGATTTCCGTTGAAATTTACTATAGAAGAAGATGTCTCACAGATTATTATTGACCCATCTTTAGTCGTATAATTAAAAACAGGCTTTTGTGACTTTACCGTTTTCCCGGAGAATAAATCAAACAACTGTTTTTTTGCTTCAGCTTTGTCTTCCTCACAAATACTATCAAATATATTTATCCCTTGATCTATATCCAGCTGCGTAAACCCGAAAAGCTTTGTAAATGCCGGATTTATTAATTGGTGCTGTTCATTTTGTATAATAGCAATTGGATCAGGGCTCAATTCTATAAGAGATTTGTATTTTTCTTCGCTTTCCTGTAATGTCTGTCTAGATTCTTTATAGGCTTCAATAAGTTTTGAGAGCTCATCTATTTCTCTTAGGTGGTTTTTGCCGGTTTCTTCAGATAGTTTCTTGTAGTATAAAGATTCCTTCTTAATTTCTTCCAATTGTCTTTCAAGATCGGAGCATTTTTTTTGTAAGTTTAAGTTTTCCTCGGTCATTTTTTAATTCCCTGCTAAAACCAGCAGAACCCCGGTCCAGTCCAGTCCCCTGCTTTTTTGTAGTAAAGGCGCGATTTCAACACCTGAATAAAAACCCAACAAGGGCGTATTATATTCATTAAATACCTTTTGTACTTCATAAGCTTCTTCGGTTGAAATATTTAAATAATTGGCTGCCCGTCCTGCACAGTCAATATAGATTCCTGCAACAGGTTTTCTTCTGTCTTTAGCAATTTGGTCCATCAATTGTTTGGAATTTATTTTTGCGGAATCTATCATTTTCCCGCTATCTCTTAACATAAATTGTATTTCTGTGCCGTTTTTAAGATCCGGTTCAAAAATACATATACCTTCTCCATTTGGCAAAGCACCGATAATCAGCCTGTTAACATAATCGGATTCTTTCGGTTCTTCAAATCTGCCCCCATGATTGACCCCTATAGTTAATAAACTTACAGGGTTCTGAGTACGCCAGGCCTGATTGCCGTAAATATCATCAATCATCTTAACTATCGGCTTATTGTCAAGCTCGTAAATAGTTGAACCTTCCATTTTTGTAATTCTATGATAAACACCATCTAAAGGAACGCAGCCGTGCATGATCCGGTAATAGGGCTGAAAATCTCCGCTGAATATAATTCCGGCAATGCTTTGAGTTTCAACATTAAATCCGCAAAACTGGTTTGTGGATTTAATGTCATAATCTCCCAATACACCCGCTCCAACAATTGGTATGTCAGGAGAGATAATTTCTTCAATACCTTCGATTAAGAGTGATGAAGCATTTAGAATTGGAGGGGCGTTGCCGTTACCAGGGTTTTTTACAGAATCATAAAGAATGAATAAAAGTTTATTATTTGTTTCTTGAGAAAGTTTTTCTGCAAATCTTTTGCCGGTTTCTTTTTCATCTTTTTCTAATCCGGTTTCCGATACGATCTGAAATCCGGCTTTGCCTGATTCTATTACAATAACTCCGGATGGGTATCCTTCATATGACAAAGACTTGTTTGTTATAATGCCTATTGCCGACCCCCCGATTATCGGCACATCATTGCCCAATACTTTTCTTAGACCATTATAAAATTCATAATGATCCATTAAGCCATGGCAAAATGCTATTGCAAAATCAGGATGATATAAATCTCCTTCGTAAACAGCCTGCTGGGCTATTTTTTCACCTGAAAAAAAAGCATCTTTTTCATTGCAATATCCGGTTCCGGCTTTCATATATTCCCTCCCCCAAGAGATAGGTAAATATATAATAATAAGAATTATTGTCAATAAACTATTTGTCATGTAAAATTACAAATCAACTAAATTGTTAATCAGACATAACTGATAATAAATATTATATAATAACCAATAATACTTGTTGCAAAACTATAAAATTTTGCAAATCATTATGCAGGATACATATTCAAATAAAAACTATGGTGGAACAATGATAAATGGAGAAAAGAGAGCCTGGCATGAAAAACTTTTAGATATTTGTGATTATACGAAAGAAGGTTACAGTCCTGTTGTTGATTATGGTGAATGGCGGGTTGCCATATTAAATTTCAGTGACGATCTCTTGCCGCAAAACCTTGTTGCTATGCAACGGCATGATGAAACAGACGAGGTTTTTGTGCTTTTACGCGGACGTTGCATACTTATTGTTGGTAGCGGAAGTAAAACAATTACGGATCTTCATGCTGAAGATATGCAGTCATTTAAGATTTACAATGTTAAAAAATCTACATGGCATACGCATACATTAAGCAAGGATGCGATGGTGCTGATAGTTGAAAACAGGGAAACAACCTTTGACAATTCTCCATTCTGCCCGCTTACACTAGAGCAAAGGCATACTATAATTGATATGGTTCGTAAGTTGTGGGACGATAAAAAAGCATAATGGCAATTAGATGAGCCACTTTCAAAACGTTTCAGTTTGGTCAAGGTCAAGGCGGGGGTAAATTTTAACCGCAGGAATACATGGATGTAATATTAACATGTTACAGGCTAAAATGCTGTTGCATCTTTTGCGTTAGAATCTCCGGTGGAGTCAGAATTAATTCGTTATCCAAAAGTTTTTGCAGAAAATAATCATCCGTGCGGTAATTTTCATAAACGTTTTGCCGGGAAATAATTCGTATAAAACACCTAAATGCTGAATCGCGCTCTTGAAGCGGTCCTGAATACAGTGCAAAATTAAATGTGGAAATCCCCAAATCAGCATATCCGCACAGCACATTAACCAGACCTCTGGCCAGGGCAAAAATATCGGATTTATCCATTTCTGAAAAACGGTATCGCTCCGGCAACACCCCGATAACCTCATTAGTCCCGGAAGGTGAAAAAGAAGCCACCCACTCCACCGGGCCGGTTGTACCGATATATCGTTTACCGATTGTCTTTTCCAATTCCAAAAGATCAGTCCAAAAGCAGGTTTTATTTTCTTTAAGGTATCGCCTGCTACAGTCTATTATTTTTTCAAGATAGGTAAATGGAAGATCCCCGCCCACCATCTGGAAATGAGGATGCGCAATGCTTGCGCCCCCAGGCCCCAGGTAGTTTCCGTTAACCGTCAGATAGTTAACGCCGGCCTGTGCTTTTGAAAGTAGTTTTGTCAGCTCTAAGGCTGTCAGGAAAGCATCTAAGACTGCTTCCGGTTCAAAATCCGACAAAGGCACATAATGCTTTTTACCCACCCGGATAACTGCATGAATCTGGGCAACCGGAAAAATATTCGGAAACAACACTGCCTCACCAATTTGAATGCGTCCTTTAGGAACAAGATCTACAGGATAGCTCGGTGTTATATCTTTCCAGGCGTCTCCACATAAAAAACATCTACCCTCGCTTTCTTTAGCCATTTTTTCTATTAAAACAGGATCGCTTTTGCCGTAAAACATGGCTACTTTATCTTCGAGTCTTGGGTTGAATACACTCTGGGCGCCAGTCAGCGGGTCTTTTCTGATTTCGACTTCCTGGGTATCAAGTTCATTGTTCATCATGGGATTATGGATAACGGATTTCTGGATGTGTTTAACAAACTTAATTTTATCAGTCATTAAATTGCCTCCTTATTGTCGATAGCTTAGAATAAACACCCCCTATTGTCCGATTACTGCGTCAGGGTAAAATGTTAATCCTCAAAATACTCATATATCATAAAACAGATATAGGTAGTATTAAAGACGTATGCAACTTATAAACTCAATTATAGAAAAGAAGATATTAATGCATTTTTAATCGAATCTTCCGACCACCTTGATTAACCGGATGAACGTTACGCTATGGGGCGTCGAGGAAAGAGCCGATTAATTAGTCGATCCTGGGCATCAACGCCCATTTGATATTCCAGCCTGTAATATCGCCTGTGTGTTGTTCCATGCATACAATCCCGGAATTCTGGAATTTAAAAACAATGTATTCTTCTGAACCTGTTGCAAGGTAGGAGACCAGCTTTTCCATAAAAGGAAGATGCCCTACATACATAATATCAGACTTGGTTTTAAGATTTTGAGCAAAAATTTTCACATCATCCATTGGGGCGATTCCATCCTGCTTTCCTATCGCTTTTTCGGGTTCTAAATACTCATGGAAAATCATTGCTGTCTGTTCAGCTCTTTTTTTACCGCTGTGCAGAATCCGGGAAACATTAATTTTATACATCTTTGCAACCTGTGCAATTCTTATTGAATCTTCTTTTCCCTGATCGGATATTCCCTTTTGGGGGTCTTGATCCTTTGATAGGCTTTTGCCATGTTGTACAAGATATATGGACATAAATGTTCTCCTTTAAAACCATGCTATTAAATTAATATTATTATCAAAATATTTGTTTGCATCTCTGGTGAAGTAATGGGTACGTTAATTTTATTATGCATTTCTCGCCTGCAAACTCAAACAGATTTTAACTCTCTGATATTTGTATTCTCATTTATCATGTCATAATCACTGATCATCCTTTGATGCTGTGAACTGAATGAAAGGCTTATTCCTGAATAGCAACCATAATCCACCACCGGCTATGCCGATTATGATCTGAATTATTCCCAAAGTAGAAATCAGATCTTTCCAGTTGAAGGAGATAAGCATCATACCGAGGCTTCCCATCACCATCCCGAAAAAATTAATCAATGAAGATGCCGATCCACTGTCATATTTTTGTTGTTCAAGCATGAGGTTTGCTGAAGGCGGGCGCATAGCGGTAATGGACATGGTTGCCGGAATCATTGTAATGGCAAACAATAAAGGAGAAGTATGTCCCCAAGCGCTTACCATAAATCCGCTCATGGCCAATGTTATAAAACATGAAGTGATTATGGTTTGTGACTTAAAGAGTTTTGATATCCGGATATATAACAAGGGGCCGAACATAGCAAAAATGGCATTCAGGGAAAAATAAAAACTAAAAGAGCGCTCATTTAATCCAAAACCTTGAATATAAATATATGACGAAGCTGCAATAAATGCCAACATTGCAATAGGTGATAAAGAAAAGGTAAGCAGCAGAGAAGAAAAGCCGGGGTTTTTTATAACTACCCAAAGACGACCCAATGACTGTACGATAGAGCCGTTGTATTGTTTTTCCAATGTTTCCTGCAACAGTCCGGTGGCAACAATAGCAAGCCCGCCGACACCGGATAAGGTCCAGAAAATTGCCCGCCACGACGTGAACTCAAGCAACAATGCACCCAAAATAGGTGCTATGACCGGCGCGACAATAACCATTGCCATCACAAGGGCTATGGCATCCTCTCGTT
Source organism: Pseudomonadota bacterium (assembly GCA_018817425.1). Lineage (NCBI taxonomy): Bacteria > Pseudomonadati > Pseudomonadota > Pseudomonadota bacterium. Next base: position 5,745 of record JAHITX010000050.1, on the reverse strand, counting down.
TTTTTCCACTGTAAATATCTTTTACGATAGCAGTTGCGACCGCAGTAGCAGCACCTCCTCCAAAGGCTTGCAGAACCCTGAAAAAGATCAGTTGGTTAATGTTTTGCGCCAGAGCGCATAGAATGCTGGCTCCGGAATACATTACCAACCCGATTATCAGAATAGGTTTTCGGCCGTATTTCTCACTTAAAGGCCCCCAAAAAAGAATGCCGATTGCAAAAAAAACAAAGAACAAGCTTAGCGTTAGATTTACAAGAACCTGTGATGTTTTCAACACTTCCATCATTTGCGGCAAAGCGGGCAGGTAAAGATCCGTTGATATAGGAGGAAAAACACTGATAAAGGCAAGCATGACAAGCATCCCTTTGCCTTTAAGATATTTTTGTTTTCCTGGTACAACAGTGTTTTTCATCGCAGGTTTCTCTTAATCTTGGCAATGATTTCCAATTCCTGATATTAGCTGACAATGTCATCTATAAATAGTCCTCATAGCTGACATCGTCAACTAAATATGGGCGGACTCTATGACAACGGTAACCCCGGTTAGCTATCTTACCAATTAGGAGTTGCGGCCGTTCCTTGTATTAGCCTTTTAGAATTAAAAAGCCCCCTCGATCCTAACCTGGTGCCGATTATATTACATAAACGTATGTCAATTACCAGAAAATGACATTAATGTATTTTGCTTCGAGCCCCGGAAATGATTATCTCCTTCATCTTTTGTTTTAGAATAATAATTAATAACAATTATATACCGCATTATTTTATCTATTGATGACGACTCGCTAATCCAATCTGACCGCTGGCATCCTTTTTGCTCATTAAATACTATAGCATATCAAAAAGGGTGAAAAATCGCATATAAAGGAGGCGACATGACCATAGGAAACGCCCTGACATTTATTGAACGGGGACTTAAAGACAGCGCATTGCGAAATCGCTTAAATTCCGCAACAAACCCATCGGAACTCCAAAATGCCCTGGGCGATGAAAAGCTTGAGTTTTCCGCCCACGATTTTGACGAAGCCTTCCACCACAGGTTGACCCAATGTCAGGAAGAGGAAGATGCGGATCAGATCAAGGAATTCAAGCTGTGGTGGTATCTGCTCTCCCGGAGTTTGGAGATGACTGCATGTGGAAACCAATGCAGCGGATGAAATTACAGAAGGGATAGAAACCCTTTATAAAGATTTTTATTACATAAATTAAAGAGGCAATGAACCATGAATACACATTCTCTAAACTGGCAAACATGGCTGAAAAATGGTGATCAATACTTAAAGGCGGCAACACCCAAAAGTAAAAAAAGCCGTTTTGGTGCAGGTATAAGATACAATTTACTCTCTATGTCTTTAGAAGGCTACGTTATGGCTATCTTGGATTATCATCATGATTTGCCACAGAATCATACTTATATCGATCTTATTATTGCCCTTGAAACAGTGATGCCGATTGACGAAACACTCAAAAAACGAATTTTACAATACGAAAATATCCAATCTATTTGTTCAATCGAGAAATATCACCGTAGAGATCCGACAGAAGAAGAACTGGACGATTTAAAAGGCGCTATTGTTGAGATAAGCATGATGGCACATAAAACATGCGATGCTGTCACTTTTTAAGCAGCCAACTAAAAGGCCCAGTTATGGTGGTTTTGAAACCGTTTGCTTAAGCGGCCTTTAAGATCATGGCTTCCCGTGTTTTAGCAACTTCTGTGCTTTCAATATACTCATCGAAAGTCATTAGCCTGTCTATAATGCCGCCGGGGGTGATCTCGATAATCCGGTTTACTACAGTATTCAAGAACTCGTGGTCATGGGAGGTGAAAAGAATTACCTCCTGGAAATTAAGCAGGCTGTTATTTAAAGATGTGATCGATTCCAGGTCAAGGTGGTTGGTGGGTTCATCCAGCATAAGAACATTGGATTCGGAAAGCATCATCCGTGAGAGCATGCAGCGAACCTTTTCACCACCGGAGAGCACGCTGATCTTTTTAACAGCTTCTTCCCCGGAAAAAAGCATCCGTCCCAAAAATGTCCGGGCAAAGCTCTCACCCTCAGTGGGGGGAGCGTACTGCAGGAGCCACTCGATAAGGCTCCGGTCGCCGTTGAAATAGGCACTGTGTTCCTTGGGAAAATAGGATTGGGTAATGGTAAGTCCCCAACAGAAAGTACCACTGTCCGCTTTAATCTCCCCAGCCAGGATTTGGAAAAGGGTGGTCTTGGCCAGACTGTTTCCGCCCATAAAGGCGATCTTGTCCCCGCTGCTCACAGTAAAACTTACGTTGTTAAGTACCTTTTCACCATCGATAGTCTTGGTGAGTCCGTCAACTTCAAGAATCACGTTACCACATGGGCGTTCCGGTTTGAAGCAAATAAAAGGGTATTTTCTTGATGATACCGGCATGTCTTCAATGGTTAGTTTCTCCAGGAGTTTCTTTCGGGAAGTGGCCTGCTTAGATTTGGATGCATTAGAGCTGAACCGCTGGATAAAAGCCTTCAGTTCATTGGCCCGGTCAGTACTCTTCTTGTTTTCCGCATGTTTCTGCTTCAGGTTCAGCTGGCTGGCCTGATACCAGAAATCATAGTTTCCCACGTATACCGAGATCTTGCCGAAATCGATATCTGCAATGTGGGTACACACCTGGTTCATGAAATAACGATCGTGTGATACCACGATTACGGTGTTTTTGAACCTGTAGAGAAATTCCTCAAGCCAGGCAATGGACTTGATATCAAGGTTGTTGGTAGGCTCATCTAAAAGCAGGACATCCGGGTTTCCGAACAAAGCCTGGGCAAGAAGCACCCGCATTTTTTCACCGCCCTCAAGTTCCTTCATCTTTTTTTGATGCATCTCTTCGGAAATTGCCAAACTTTTTAGAAGAACAGCCGCTTCAGACTCTGCTTCATAGCCGTTCATCTCTTCTAATTCGCTCTCAAGCTCACTTGACCTGACTCCGTCCTCTTCGGAGAAGTCGGGCTTTGCATAAAGAGAATCTCTTTCGGTTAAAATATCGTACAGCTTTTTATGGCCCATGATCACAGTGTTTAAAACCGTCTCCTCGTCAAAGGCAAAATGGTCCTGCCTTAAAACCGCGATCCGCTCCCTTGGTCCCACGGAAACGGTACCCGAATCCGATTCGATATCCCCGGCAAGAATATTCAGAAATGTGGACTTTCCTGCGCCATTGGCGCCGATAAGTCCATAACAATTACCCGGTGTAAATTTTATATTAACATCTTTGAACAAAACCCTCTTGCCGTAGGCGAGGGTGACGTTGGTAGCACAAATCATTATTATTTTGTTTCCTTTTCATTAAATAAAAAAAACCACAGGAATTAAACCTGTGGTTTAAAAGAGGTTTGATGTATATCATTGTTCGAAGTGAATGGAAACCTTTTTTTCAGGTATGAAGGATTGGAGCTAAATTCCGTTGTTGACTTAAAACACTCTCAAAATACATTCATAATAATAAAGTTGTAGATATTTATTGTTAGAAAATGTAGAATTCAATAAATCGATTTAAAAGCAATATAACAAAATTTGAGAGACCATTGTAGGATTATTATATGTCATTTGATCAACTTGGCCTTCGGGTCGAACTGCTTAAAGCTATTAAAGACAGGGGTTACATAGCCCCAACCCTGATTCAGACCAAGGCCATTCCCGTTATTATTGATGGACGGGATATTCTTGCCCGGGCCCAGACCGGAACTGGAAAAACAGATGCATTTGCACTACCATTGGTTGAAATTCTGAGTCGGAAGATCGGCAATGGGCGACATCCCCGCGCACTTGTTTTGACACCCACCCGCGAACTGGCGCTTCAGGTGGGAGAGAGTATCAAGGCCTATGCAAGAAGAGTTTCCTTGCGTAGCACCGTGGTTTACGGGGGGGTTAACATCAGTCCACAGATCGGGAGATTGAAACGCGGCATCGATATTCTTGTGGCCACACCGGGCCGCCTGTTGGATCTTGCCGGCCAGAGGCATTTGAATCTTTCCCGGATAGAGTTTCTGGTTTTTGACGAGGCGGACAGAATGCTGGATTTGGGATTCAGTGAGGAGATTTCTGCTATCCTTGATCTTGTTCCGGTTAAACGCAGGACCATGTTGTTTTCCGCCACCTACACCCAGGAGATCCGGAATCTTGCCGGAAGAATGCTGCTTGAGCCGGAATATATCGAGGTGACGCCCAGCAATACGGCGGCAGAATCGGTTGTCCAGAAGGTTCACCTGGTGGAACGATCAAATAAACGGGACCTTCTTATCCACCTGATCAGCAGGGGCAGCTTGAGCCGGATACTGGTTTTTACACGCACAATACATGGGGCAAATAAACTCACGGAGAAACTTGCTGCACAAGGAATCAGCGTAGCTGCCCTGCACGGCAACAAGAGCCAGTCTTTCCGTACACGTACCCTCGAAGAGTTCAAGAACGGTGAGATTCGCATACTTGTGGCAACAGATGTGGCAGCAAGGGGCTTGGACATAATCAATTTGCCCTATGTGGTCAATTACGATTTGCCCGGCATTCCCGAGGATTATATTCATCGCATCGGTCGAACCGGCCGTGCGGGTGTAAGCGGAATTGCCGTCTCTCTGGTCAGTCACGAAGAAAAGCCTCATCTTCAGGCCATTGAAAAATTGCTGAAGCAGAAAATTCCGGTGGAAAAAGTGAACGGCTATACAGAAGACAGCGATGTTCCGGATTATGTTCTCTATCGTCCCAACAACCCGTCCAGCGAAAAAAAGGCAGACAAGGAAATAAAAGAAATAGTCGCAAGAAGAGAAGCTTCAAAACAGAAAGCGAAAAACCGTAAAGCGAAAACTACAGGTTCTGTTAAAAAATCGGAACCGGAATCGAAACCTCGTTCCGGAAGGAGAAACGATAAGACGGGGAAAAAGCCACCACGATCAGGATCGCGCTTCCCACAATCTTCTAACCAAGACCAATCCAGGAGAAGGGGGAAAGCATAGGGGCCATTTCGCCCCAGCTTACCGGTATCTCATCAACGGGTGGTTGAAAAAACCAATTGGCCTTGATATGATACCAATATATTGAGGGCATAAAAATCAGAGCTATTTTGTTTGAAAATAAATTGACGGCCAGGGTTGTAATCAGGAAAAGCTGCATTAGCTTACTTGCTCACCCTGCCGATCCGCGGCGGGGTGTTTTTTTACATAATCGCACAACGGCTCAATAACTCAGGAGATAATAAAATGAAAGACATTTCAAAAATTACGATGTTCAGCGGTGGCCACAAGGGAACTGAGGCGGAATTCGGCAAACTTGCCGAAGCATGGCACATGAAAGAGGTGAATATATCTTTTGAAGGGCATGATACCGAACGAACCCGGGGTATACTCCTTCTGACCCGGGAAGAGCTGCAAAAGGGCGATATCAGTATGGAAATTGTATCGAAACTGATGAAACGCAATTACTCCAAGACGGATAAGATCCGACAAGTAATCCAGTCCATTTTCCACATGGTCAATAGCGGTTACCATGTTATTGCTGTAGGGTGGATACAGGCGGACAATACTGTCAAGGGGGGAACCGGTTGGGGTGTTGAGTTGGCAAAACTATTTAACCGGCCGCTTAACCCGACATTCGCGAAGAAGAATAAATCAAATTATATTTAAAAAAAACAATTGATTAAATTCAGCCAGTTATAAACTTTGCCAGTAATTGGTCAAGTTTGCATGCCACATAACCCACTTAAATTATTGAGCCTGAAAG
>JAHITX010000049.1 GCA_018817425.1 Pseudomonadota bacterium | reverse complement strand
TTTCAAAACGCCCCATTTTGGCCGATCTCTGCGTTGGGCTCAAATTTCAATCCTCGAAATACTAAATATATTCCTGTGGTTGAAATTTTCTCCCGCCTTGAGCTTGACCAAACTGAAACGTTTTGAAAGTGGCTCCAATAATTTAGATAATTCCCCATACCAAATTAAGGTTGGCCCATAATTCAAGAAAGCTTTTACCGGTATAATAAAAATAAAAAAGACTTTGGTTGACAACTTTGTTTTAGGCATTATTTTATGAATTGTTTTACTATATTATTTTTAAATAATATAGCTTTTTGGGGTAAAATATTTTAATCAAATTATTTCTGTTTAAACTGGATATCAAATGGCAAACAAACGTGATTACTATGAAATTCTTGGCTTAGACCGCAATGCTGATTCTGACCAATTAAAAGCTGCATACCGAAAACTCGCCTTAAAATATCATCCTGACAGGAATCCTGGAGATAAGGAATCTGAAGAAAACTTTAAAGAAGCCGCAGAAGCCTATGAGGTGCTTCATGATTCGCAAAAAAGAGCTATCTATGACCAGTATGGTCATCAGGGATTAAGCGGTACCGGTTTTTCGGGTTTCGGCGGGTTTGAAGATATCTTTTCCAGTTTCGGCGATATTTTTGAAGATTTTTTTGGATTTGGCGGAAACAGCCGCTCACGCAGCAGATCCCAGAGAGGTTCCGATCTTCGTTATGATGTTACGCTTAGTTTTATGGAAGCGGCTTTCGGAATAGAAAAAGAGATAACTATTGAAAAAGCGGAAACATGCCCTGAATGTTCCGGAAGCGGAAGTGAACCCGGCACGCAACCTGAAACCTGCCGGCATTGTCATGGAACAGGACAACTTTCACAAAGCCAGGGGTTTTTTACACTAAGGACAGCTTGTCACTTTTGCAGTGGTTCCGGGCAAACAATAACGCATCCCTGTCCCAAATGCCAGGGTAACGGAAAAGTGATTATAAATAAGAAAGTATCTTTGAAAATCCCGGCAGGAGTTAATTCGGGTTCAAGATTGCGCCTTACGGGTGAAGGTGAATCAGGTGCATATGGAGCTGCAAGCGGAGATCTGTATGTATTTATACAGGTTGAACCGCATGATTTTTTTGAGCGAAATGATTTTGACGTTTATTGCAAGATACCAATATCATTTGTACAGGCTGCTCTAGGTGATCAAATAACCGTTCCTACTTTAAACGGTAAAAAAAGCATAAAGATCCCCAAAGAAACTCAGCCCGGAAATGTGATACGTTTGCATGGCGAAGGTATTCCCCATCTAAGAAACCATGTGCGAGGAGATCTTATAATTGTTTTGAATTTAAAAACACCTACCAACCTTACAAAAAAACAGGAAGCACTTTTAAAGGAATTTGCAGAACTTGAATCTAGTAAGTTTTCAACCAAACTAAAGAATATTTTGCATAGTGTATCGTCAGGTAATTCCAAATAAAAAAGGACCAAGCGTAAATGTTTGAACTCAAAGTTATAAGTAGTTTTGCGGCAGCTCATCAGCTAAAAATGGTTACGGAAAAATGTGAAAATCTTCACGGTCACAACTGGAAGATAGAAGCCTGTGTAACAGGAGAAAAATTAAATGATGCAGGGGTTATAATAGATTTCGGAATTATAAAAAAAATCATATCCGAAATCATTGCAGAACTTGACCATACATTTTTAAATGACCACGATTGGTTCAAAAACCTTAATCCATCATCAGAAACCATTGCCATGAGAATCGCACAGGAGCTTGAAAACAGATTAGATGATCCTACAGTAAAAGTTTCCAGTGTTACTGCATGGGAATCCGATGATGCCTGTGCAAAATATACTTGCCCTTGATACAAAACGGGAACCATTAATTATAATGAGCCAGTTTCAAAACGCCCCATTTTGGCCGATCTCTGCGTTGGGCTCAAATTTCAATCCTCGAAATACTCAATGTATTCCTACAGTTGAAATTTTCGCCCGCCTTGAGCTTGACCAAACTGAAACGTTTTGAAAGTGGCTCTCTTAATTACCGACTTTTTCTTTTTCTATTTTTGGCCAGTTATCATTTGCCTTAAGTAAATTCCCTTCTTTATCTTCCTCAAACTTTTGCTTGATATCCAGATTGTATTGCAAGACAAGGCGACCATCAACAATCTCCCATGTATCAATCTCTACAGGAAATAAAACGCCGAGGGAAACTCCAAACGCACAGAAGCCTCCGTACGCAGGCAGGTATTTTTCCGCTTCTTTTTCAAATATAGCTTTATTTGCATCAGAGGAGAAAAGATACTTATAGCCACGATATTCTGCCGATATAGCCGGATTGCCTTTAACTGCCTTGCCAACGCTGTGGAATGCCACTGGATCGTACCCTTGCAACGCTATTTTGCCGTGAGGATCAGCATTAATAACTTGTTTCATTTTACACTCCTTTAGTTTAGGTTAGTTATAAAAAGTCCGGCCCCGAATACTACCCTTCTTATTTGCATCAATCCAATTCTTGTCTTGTTTACTGCCCTTGTTTCTTCCCCAATTTCTTACAGTATGGTTCATGCTGATTTAACAGCCCCCTGCCTATTATTGTCTTGCAATAGGGGCAAGGTTCACAACAAGGCATTGGCTGGACTACCCACCCTACCCCCCGTATGGCAAAGACAATTGCAAGCGCCAGGATATGCGGCTTCTTTTCGTTCTTTTCCCTTTGGCAGCATCGTCATAGGCTTTTACTATTTGCTTTTCACAGGGTCACATGCAGTTGAGCAGCTCGCCTGCTCAAACTGGCTCGTTGGACGGTATTGTTTCAGAAATGAGGAAGTAAATTACCATCTAATTCAGAAAAGCATAGACATCTCCATTTCTACCCCCCTGATAACCAGCCTGACTGTTTTGTAGCCAAGTCTGCATTTATTAGATTGTTAGGCAAGTCTTTATTCAATTGTTTATTAATCGCTTGGTCTAGTTTGGTGGTATACCGATTCTAACCCATACCACAGCTGGTTGATTTGGGAACGCTCCAAGACTTACGTCCCTGACTTCTGCAATGCTACCTTTGTTTAACTTAAACCCCGTATAATCATCATCTTCTAAGAAATTTTCTTGCCATGGTGGTTGATATATTTTAGATAAACCATTGATTTTATAATCTGCAATTATTAAATTGCGATCACTAGTCAATTGTATCAATTCACCTTTACGAGGAATAATGTCTTTTTTTGTGTAATTTGATTTTACAATTTCAAAAAGAGGGCCTCGAATATACTTATTATTCTTCAAATCAATATCGCCAACAAGTATCCATCCTGTTTCACCAGGTAGATTTTCAGGTTTAATATAACTTCCTTTTGCAGGGAGTCGTTTCATTATTTTATCTATAGAATCTGCAAAGTTACCAATGGCAATTATAATAATTCCTAAGATTAATAAGACTGATGTTATCGGATGATTTTTCAGCTTTTTAATAAATTTATCAACTAGTGTCTCATCTTGTTGTGGTTTCATGTCGACACTATCTTGTTTGTTCTTAACTTCATTTTTCAAAGACAGCATCAATAAGTCGATCTCTGTATTTATTTTTTCGAGCCCTATATTTCTTTGATTGTTTAGTTCATTTTCAGATTTTCTAAACTGAACGCTAAAAACAGAATTGGTTTCAATATTAGTTATAGGGTGCCTCTTTTGAAAATCACCAATTTTAATAATATTTTCTTCTACTATTTTTTTTAATTCGGGGGATAATTTATCTGAATATTTAACACCAGAAGACTTTATAAATTCACTGATAATCTTAGAGAAAATCATGACAGCATCTTCGATTTCCTGGTTGCAGAACCTTTGTATCCTCATAATACATGGGGTTCCATTCTTTTGCCCTTTTCTATATATATCTTCATGAAGTATTTTTTATCTCATTGTTTTTCTTAACCTCAAACTCTGAAAGCTCTTGCTTGATCCTATTATCAATTAAGTTAACAATGTTTATTTCTGACATTTTTATAGTACCAAGCTGTTTGCCTTCCAAGTTATTGAGCAGTTCTGGATAACTTTACAAATGTCATGATATCCAGAAAATTATTTTAATTCTCGCTAATAAGCATCAATCGTCTAAATTAATTTGAAATTATATAATCTATTGACAGATTTTTTGCAATAATATGTTTTTATATTTCCTGAAGACAGGAGGAAGACATTTTGACTTAAAGCATTCTAAGAGCTCACAATACTCTTGTTCTTGGAAATTTATCATGGCATACAAGAAATAAAATCAAGTTCATACAAATCGCATTCAAATTCTAGCTTTGTTGGCTTCGTCGGTTCTGTCCTCAGCGCATTACGTATACAGCCTGTGGAAAACCTCCTTGCTGCCTTGCGATCTTTTTTAATGCAACTTGGTATGACAATCCGAAGCAACCATAAGTATATTGCTTCAATAGTTTTCCGGCAAACGCCACAAAATAAATCAGAGTAATTTTTTTTGGAAAGAATACCTCACTAATTCCCCCTTAACAAAGGGGGATAAAGGGGGTTGTAATGAAAATTACATATAACCCGAAATTAAAAGCTCTATCACGAAAACTAAGAAAGCAAGGTGTTTTATCAGAAGTTCTTCTCTGGGCACATTTAAAAAGCAGAAAGATGAAAGGTTACCAGTTTACGAGACAAAAGCCTGTCGGAAATTATATCGTTGATTTTTATTGCAGCAAACTGAAACTGGTAATTGAAATTGATGGAGAAAGTCATGATAGAAAATTTCTGTACGATAGGAAGCGGCAACAGGCATTAGAGTCTGAGGACTTAACTGTTTTAAGGTTCAATGATAATGATGTAAAAAAAGATATAGAAAGTGTTTTAATGGCAATCGAAGGATGGATTAAAAGGAGTGTGGAGAAGGAACAACCCCCTGGCCCCCTTTACTAAGGGGGAAT
>JAHITX010000048.1 GCA_018817425.1 Pseudomonadota bacterium | reverse complement strand
ATAAAAAATATTCGTAATTCGGAATTCCTTGTTCGAAATTCTATATTCGTTATTTTAAAGATACACTTAATAAATTTACTTAGTGCTTATGGCAAACAACCCCCTGGCCCCCTTTGCTAAGGGGGAATTTAAGTGGTGTTCCCTTTGTTAAGGGGAAATTTGATGAGCGGTACCTTTTTTGTTAAGGGTGAATAATAAATAACAAAAAAATGACAAATGACAAACCGGTATATGATTTCGAGGAGAGTTTCGGTCATTGATTTTTGGAATTTGGAATTTTATTGGAATTTGGTGCTTAGGATTTGGGCTTTTATTGTAATTTACTTATTGATATTTGTGATTTCATTCCCCTTTGGTAATTGATATTTGGAATATTATTTTGTGAAGGGCAGACAATGGAAAACGAAGTTACTATTCTAATAATTGAAGCGATGGCGGTATATTTTCTGGTCCTGTTGGCGCATTCATTACGCCATAGATTTGGTTCCGTGCATTTTTACGCATTGATAGGCGGCATCACGGCAGTTATGTCATGGATTACCGATGCCGGAGTAACTATTTATGTTAGTGGAATTACCTTCGTCGTCGGTTCCACCGTCTTTTACACATCATTGTTGCTTGGTGTATTTGTTATTTATGTGTTTGACGGCCCGAGATCCACGAGAATTGCAATATCAACTATTGTCGGCATCTCATTGATAATTCCAGTTATTACTGTATGCCTTCATATGCAGATGGGTTTAATAGGCAATGCCGAAATTCCTTACGTTCCTTTGCCAAGCCTTCGAATTAATGCGGCATCTGTTGCTGCAACTTTGATTGATCTGGTTTTTCTGGCTATGGCCTGGGAATATCTTGGCAAACCGAATCTCAATCTAAAATTATGGCTCCGGGCTTTTTTAACCCTGCTTGGTGTGATGTGGCTGGATGTAATTCTTTTTACAACTGCTGCTTTCGCAGGAACTCATGAATATTTAAGTATAATGAAAGGCACTCTTATCAGCCGGTTTATAATATCTGTTTTCGCCTTTCCATTTTTGTACTTTTACTTATACTGGCAAAACAAAAAACCGGGTATTCAAATCGAAAACAGGCCGGTTTTAGCGATTTTGAAGCAGGTAGCCGATATTGAGCTTGAACTTTCAGAAGCACAGCAAGAGATCGAAAGACGGAAAAAGGCGGAAAAGGAACTGGACAAAGCCATTCAGGAACTGGAAAAAGCCCTCTCCGAAGTCAAAATGCTACAGGGTATTCTGCCGATTTGCTCATATTGTAAAAATATCCGTGATGACAAAGGATATTGGGATAAGGTCGAAACATATATTCACAAACATTCCGGTACTGAATTCACCCATGGAATTTGTCCCGAATGCGAAAAAAAATATTTTCCTGAATTAAATTTTTATGATGAATGATGAATGATTATCATGCGAATTATTTAAAGCAGTCATTTAAGTATAATTGTTCCATAATTGAATTTATATTTCTTATAATGGAGAAAAGTTCTTTAATGTACAATTAAAAGGAGGGGCTATGAAGGGAGTTGTGTTTACAGAATTTTTCGAGTTTATTGAAGGCCGATTCTCACCTGATATTGCCGAACAGCTTATAGAAAGCTCCGACTTGCCATCGAAGGCCATTTATACGTCGGTCGGCACATATGATCATGGAGAAATAGTTGTGCTGGTTTCCAACCTGGCCGCAATTGTAGGCATTGAGGTTTGTGATCTGCTCAAAGAATTCGGACGGCATTTGTCAGGGCAGTTCGTTGTTAAATTTCCCGCCTTCTTTGATGGAATTACTTCTGCTTTTGAGTTTTTGCCGAGGGTGGATAGCTTTGTGCATGTCGAGGTAAAGAAACTTTACCCGGATGCTGAGCTTCCGACATTTTCATGTGTTTTCCCTGATCCCGATCAGTTACAAATGACTTATGAGTCGGACCGCAACCTGCCGGACTTGGCGGAAGGATTGATTTACGGTTGCCTTGAACATTTTGGTGAGCAGATGGAAGTAGTCAGAAACAATGTTTTCGAAAATCCCAGAGCCACTCTCTTTACGATCACCCGGAGTAAGGGATAGATATGAGTGAAGAGATAGTGGTTCTCCGCCGCCGTCTGGAGCGTGAACGTCTTGCCCGTAAGCAGGCAGAGCAGATAGCCGAAGAGAATAGTCGCGCCCTTTTTTTGAAGGGTGAGGACCTGGAAAGTGCGCTTGCTTTGGAAAGAAAAACCAGAAAAGAAATCGAGACGCTGCTAAGCGCACTGGAGACATTTACTGCTAAACTGAACACTGCTGAAATTGTTAAATGCCTCCATCAGTTTCTTTATCCTGTCGTAGCCAGCAGTAGTACAACCCTCTATCTTTGGCAGGACAATAGTATTCAGATAATCAACATAAAACAAGATTCCGAGACAGACCCTGTTATTTCATTTTGCGACGAGGAACAATCTTTAAAAATTTGGAGACGATTTAGCAAACAAAATAAGCCATCTGTTATCGAATGCTGCCCACAAGAAAATACTGTTGGCGGATTGCTCACTATCCAGCCAGGAAGCCGCTTTATTCTGATTTTGCCGCTTACTGCACAAGGGCGAATCATCGGCTTTTTTACAGCCGAAACGCCGGAGGCTGGCGTATTTAATGATTCCAATATTATTATCGCGTCCGCACTGGCAAATGAGGCATCCGTTGCCCTGGAAAACGCTATGCTTTTCCGGGAGGTCGAACGGCTTTCCCTGACAGACCCGCTCACGGGTCTTATGAATCGGCGTGGTTTCGAAGGCGATGCCAGGCGCAGCATCGATATAGCTATACGTTATAAGCACCCGCTTTCCGTCTTGATGCTTGATATAGATTACTTCAAACGGGTGAATGACACGTATGGCCATGCAATGGGCGACAAGGTTTTAGCGGAAATAGCTCATATTTGCCTAAAGGGCATGAGATCGACGGACCTGCTTGCCCGCTTTGGTGGGGAAGAGTTTTGTTTCCTTCTTCCGGAAACAAACGCTGAGAATGCCATGCTGCTTGCGGAACGTCTGCGTGTTGCCATTTGTGCTATGAGATTCGAAACAGATGCCCAAAGTTTCAGTGTTACAGTTAGCATCGGAATTTCCGAATGCGTGGCTAAGGATTCTCTGGAAAACCTCTTGGTGAGAAGCGACGAAGCATTGTATAAGGCAAAAAATACAGGTAGAAATCGTGCGCTGCTCTGGAGTCTATCGCAATAGTTGTTTTTTTATTATTTTTTGAACCTTTCCTACAATTGGACGGGCGGCCAACTGCAGAAAATGGCAGGATTCTGGTGATGGATGACGAAGCGTCGTTAAGGAGAACGTTTGGGAGAGTGTTGCAAAAATTTGGTTACGAACCCGAATTTGCAAAAGATGGTGCTGAAGCGATTGAGATGTTTAAAGAAGCAAAAGAATCAAAGAAGCCTTATGATGCCGTTATCCTGGATTTAACCATTCCAGGCGGAATGGGCGGAAAAGAGGCGATTAAGAAATTGCTGGAAATAGATCCTGAAGTTAAAGCTATCGTTTCCAGCGGTTACTCCGTTAATCCGGTCCTGGCAAATTTTAAGGAATACGGTTTTAAGGGGGTGTTACCCAAACCGTTTGAAACCGTATTGTTGAGCAAAGTATTGCATGAAGTGCTAAAGAAGGGAAATGACAAATCACAAGTCATAAATAACAAATAACAAAATACAAATCACAAACAAATTATAATGACCAAAATAGGGAGCCAGTTTCAAAATGCCCCATTTGGGACGATCTTAAGCGTTGGGCTCAAATTTCAATCCTCGAAATACTAAATGTATTCCTGTGGTTGAAATTTTCTCCGGCCTTGAGCTTGACCAAACTGAAACGTTTTGAAAGTGGTTCGGAAGTCAAATGCTTCTTGCAAATTCCCCCTTAGCAAAGGGGGATAAAGGGGGTTGTGCTAAGTTAATTAATATATAAAGACTATGT
>JAHITX010000047.1 GCA_018817425.1 Pseudomonadota bacterium | reverse complement strand
TGACCGCCTATTGTTACATCACCTATCGTATAGGTTTTTTGTTCCTGAGTAAATGTCAACACTTCTTTATCACTCCTATATACTATCAGATAAAATTTTAGGCTGCGTTATCAGTCGCCCCCCTTCGACAACGTTCTAACTGTACGTTTTACTCAGGGCGACTCCTTCTGGCCTTGCCAAAAACATTATCTGAAAGTCTATTATTTAATATTCGTCGCCTATGCCATTGGAACAATATCATCCGCTTGTTCCTCCAACCACTCCTTTGTTTCATCCTCATCGCCTTTCATCAGCTCTTTAAGCTGTGCATCGGTATCGCCTGTTTTCTCTATCTCTACAACCCAGCCTTCTCCATAAGGATCTTTCATTATTAAAGACGGATCTCCGCCGGCTATTGACGGATTTACGGCAATCACCGTGCCTGAAACAGGGGCGATAATTTCTCTAACGGCTTTACTTGTCTCAACTGTTCCGATCGAATCGCCTTTATTTATTAAAGCTCCTGCATCACATGTCATTTTAATGGTTACCAGTTTCTTTGCCGATCTTACGATTATATCGCTTAAACCAGCGCGTATCTTTCCAGCATCTTCCTTTACCCAAAGAAATTCAGGCGAATATAAAACATCTTCCGGAAATACAAGTTCATGACCCCATAAGTTTTCCATATATTAATACCTCTTTATGTATACTTTTTAAAAAAACTGAATATCGAATATCGAACAAGGAATTTCGAATTGTGAAGTATTTGGCGGATTTTAAACAACCCCCTTTATCCCCCTTTATTAAGGGGGAATTTTACCGCCTCACTTTATCATTTGGTGCTGGTTACAAACCTCAGATATTCTACATTTAATGAGGTTAAACCAGCTTAAATATTCCCCCTTAGAAAAGGGGGCAAGGGGGTTGTTATCTTTTATCTTTTTTCGATATTCATTTATTCACTATAATACTACCTGTTCTTCAGCATGGGCATTTCACCCGCTTTTAACAGCTTAACCTTGCGGATAGCTTCAATAGCGCTGATAGCTGCAGCATCGGCCCCATACTCTTCAGCCTGTTCATCTGTAAATGCCCAGCCTCCGGCAATGTAAATCAAATTATCCCTAACACCTGCATCAATAAGCGCTTTATTAACATTTCCACAATAAGCTTTCACAGGAGATAAAATAGCAGAAGCGCCTACTACAGTTGCATTATGTTTTTTTGCTGCTTCCGCAAATTCCTTGGCAGATTTGTTCTCACCGATGTCAATTACATTATATCCATTGGCAGTAAATACGGCTCCCACTATGCGCTTTCCGATAAAATGCACATCCCCTTCAACCGTTCCGATTATCATCGTTTCACCCATGGGCTCGCCGCCTGCCTCAATAAGAGGACGCAGCTTGTCGGTAGCATCATTTAACATGTCACCGGCAATTATAAGGTCGCTCATGAACCGCTTGCCTGTATCAAATCCCTCGCCTATGATGTTTAAACCGGGATTCATACCTTCTATGATCATATCAAGTGGGCTAATATCCATTTTAAGCCCCTCGTCAATCAACTCAAACAATAAGTCGTCATCAAGATCCATGACGGCTTCTTTCATCTTTACCAACATTTCTGCTTTATTTGACATGGTTCTCACCTTTCCTTATATCAAAGATATATTTTATATAATTCAGTGTAGTTTTGTTCCTAATCCGTATATTATATTACTATTCTGCATAGATAAAATCTTTAATGCAAACAATCAAGCTTCCGAATGCCTGACGTTTTCAGGCATTCGGGACAACGCTGATGCAATTTGAGTTGAAACAGAACCAAACGTAGCCGTCTATTTTTTTTTCTTTTTTTTAAGATCCCGACTCCGTTGATACCCTTTCCAGAGCATGGAGGGTATGGACTTTAAAATATCCCAGGTGAGAAGTTCAAATATGCTCCACAACTCCTCGGGTTTCAAAAAAGCTGTCATGGGCATGCCGCCCATAGCCATTCCCCGGATAACAAGTCGCTCGTCCTGGCGCTTCATCGTTTTTACTTGCATTATTGTTCCGCCGTTTCCATCTACCAGCTTCATAATCGTTTTCCCCTCAGATATTATTTTTGTGACACAGCATGTTCGGCGGCAGTATAACCGGAGGTAGTTGACATGCTACAACCACCGAGAAGACCAAAGCCCATCGGAGTTCTGCCTTGTCCGATACTTCCACCAGCTGTGAAAAATGCAGCGTATAGCCCCGGAATTGGCTTTTGATCATCATTCAAAACCTGCATATGTTCATTAACCCGCAGACCGGTTCCGACTGGCCCCATGCTGCCTGCAACTTTAAGTCCATAATAAGGAGCGTGCTTTATCGGGATCAGGAACCTTTCCGGTGTATTAAATTCCGGGTCCTCACCGGCATCACAATAACTATTCCATTTCTCTATGGCTTCTTTGAACAAAACCTTATCCAGGCCTAACTTTTCAGCTAATTCTTCCAAGGTATCGGCTACTCTTATTGACCCCAGACCAATCGCTTCTTTAACACCTTCATGCCAATCTTTCCCACAAAGCATCTCATCTCTGGTAGCTATTTTGTTGCCCGCTACATCCGTAGTGAGAGGTCGTTTGCAGGATGTGCCAAATATAACATCATCCTGGATCTTCCAGATATTTTCTTCATATTTGTTATCGAAAACCACATATGCCCTTCCTCCGGGTTGCGCACCCATGGCAGGCGGTCTTAACATATACTGAGCTAAGTTGTTGTCCATCATCATGAATCTTTTGCACGCTTTGTTTAAGTGCAGCCAGGGAGCTCTCGATATTTGAACATCTCCGGAGTATAGATATCTGAACCAGGGTCCACCTTTCTCCAAAAGATCTATTCCGCCTTCAAAACAGGTGCAAGAATCCAATCCTGCCACATCGGCTCCAACTCCAAGCCCCATCCTGAAAGCTTCTCCGGTATTGCACGGCAGAGACATTGATACACTGCCGACACCCTTATGAACTGAGGGTGCGTATTTCTTAAGTAAAGTTCTGTTGTGTTGCATACCACCGGCTGCCATAAGTACGGCTTTATTTGCTTTTATAAAAATGGTCTTTCCCTCAGGAATAACTGTAGCTTTTACTCCCACAATTCTGCCGCTGCTATCTTTCACCAATGCATCTACCTGAGTGCTGATCATAAACTTCACACCCTTTTCTTTGCCCTTTGCGGCCAGGAAATTCATAACCGCAGTCATACGGGTCAAACCTATTGTATCATAAGTGCCTTTGGGAGTTACTGCAGGGTATCCACCTTTTTCAATCTCCCATTCAAAGCCTTTATCTTCCATCCAGTCGACAACTTCACCACTCTTTTTTATCATATTACGAAACATATGTATGTCGCCTGTGTAACCTGTCTCAAAAAGGTTTCCCATGGCAACCTCATTAACATCCCATTCTATCTCAGCCTCTATCTGTATCCTGCTGTTGTAAGCATAAAAGGCACCTGCGTACTGGGAGGTTCCACCTTCAAAATCCATCTTCTCAATAATGATCGAAGTATTTCCTTTATCTGCTGCTACTAGTGCACCGGCAAGTCCGCCTCCTCCACATCCCACTACTACCAGATCGGCCTCATGATCCCATTTTTCCGGTGGAGCTACCGGCAGGATCGGTTCCGCATCTTCAGGTCCTTCCAGTGGTTTATTTCCCATCCTAAACTGTGAATTAATTTTGTCTTCACTCATTTTTTTCTCCTCCTGTTGTTTGGATATTTTATTACCTTTTGGTTTATATTTTTTATCTGCCGATAGTTGCTCTTTTTTGCTTCAATTTTTTTTATATCTATTATGTTTATAAACATTATGAGCACAATTCGTGCCACATTTATTATATAATGTAATATTAAAATGTTATAAATATGCAGTTTATCGAAACGCAAAATACAGCGAAATATAATTAATATTTGACAATGATATGGTAATATATTACAAAATTATTAATAAGCATGAGCTAAGCTTATTATTTGAGGAGTCAGAAAACGTACTATTAAGGATTTTTTGAACTATATAATCAATTATTAAAAAAGAAAACTAAAATATTTTCCTGAATATTATATTTTCCTTCTTTAAAAAGCAACTGGAACTTTAACTATGCCTTTAGATGTAAATGATTTTTTTTGTCAGGCTACCATGCGGATTTGCGGAAGTCTTAATATTGAAACTGCTATGTGGGAAACTTTGAAGTATCTGGAAAATTTCATACCCTTAACTGGAGTGGATTTATTGGTTGCAAATCCAGGTATGGCCACTGTGGAAACAGTTGCACGTGTTACACGATACAAGGCTCAAAAAATAAACCGGATACTTCCCATGCCGCGGGAAATACGTAAAGATCTGGAACGTGAATGGCAAAATCTTCAGGATGTTGTAATTGTTAATCGGCCTGAAGAACATCTGGCAGTTAGAATAATGTCTGAATTAGATAACATGCCCGAAACATCAGTTATGATTATGCGTCTTAAAATTCAGGCTGAAAGATTATTTGCAATCACTGCACATGTGTTCGGTAAAGATCAATATAAGAAGGAACACGCCCATATGTTGTCTTTGCTGCATGACCCTTTTGCCATTGCTATGTCAAATGCCCTAAAGCATGAAGAAGTCTTGAAGCTTAAAGAAAAACTGACAGATGATAACAGGTATCTTCATCAGGAGATGCTCCGGATATCGGGAGATGAGATCATAGGCCGTGACAAAGGTTTGAAAGAAGTTTTCGAAATGGTCAGGCAGATAGCTCCTTTAGACGGTCCGGTATTGCTGTTAGGAGAGACCGGGTCCGGTAAAGAAGTAATTGCAAACGCCATACATTATTTTTCTCACCGAAGAAATGAGCCTTTTATAAAAGTTAACTGCGGTGCGATACCGGAATCACTCATAGACAGCGAACTGTTTGGTCATGAAAAAGGGGCTTTCACGGGTGCGGTAGCTCAAAAACGAGGCAGGTTCGAACGGGCCCACAGGGGTACAATATTGCTGGATGAAATCGGGGAGCTTCCGTTAGAAGCTCAGGTTAGACTCTTGCGCGTGGTACAAAACAAAGAAATTGAACGCGTTGGAAGTACAGCACCTGTGCCTGTGGATATCAGGATCATTGCCGCTACCCACAGAAATCTGGAAAACATGGTGATTATGAACAAGTTCCGGGAGGACCTGTGGTTTAGATTACACGTTTTTCCCATAAAAATCCCACCGTTGCGAAATAGAAAGGAAGATATTTATGATCTTATTTACTATTTCATAAAACGAAAATCTGTTGAAAAAAACATTCACCCTTTACCAACTGTCGCGCCTGAAGCCATTGAACGGATCATGGGATACCATTGGCCGGGAAATGTCCGCGAATTGGAAAATATTGTGGAACGTGCTTTAATTCAATATCAGGGGCAAAAAATGTCCGGGCCTTTAACCTTTGAAGACCTGCATTTTAAAGGTACATTGTCAGATTTACCGGAAATGAATAACCAGGATCAAAACACTTCAGATATAGATAAAGTTATACTTCTGAACATCGAACGGATGTTAAAGCATGCGCTCAGTAATGTAAGACCACTTTATATAGAAAACAATAAATCGGACTTAACCAACGAAAAAGATAATTCTGCAAATATTGAAAAATCTGTTCAATCATATCTAAACCGGATATTTAGCCCAAATACCGGAGATACCGTTTTGTCACAGACTGAGCCGTCATTTTTACAATACGGTAACAATGTTGAACAAGTTATAAAACTTGATGATGCAATGTCTTTACATATTAAGAAAGTAGTTAAGCTGGCAAAAGGAAAAATCCACGGACCTGGCGGAGCGGCTGAACTGCTCGGCATTAACCCCAGCACACTAAGATTTAAGATGAAAAAACTAGGGCTTTTATGAAAAAGTAAGGGGTGAAGATATCCTATCTTAAAATTCTTATTAGCTTTTTTCCCTTATAAAAATCAATAGCGGATTGGGTTTACGGCTTTTCTTGACATACGGAAGTATTTTATCTAAAGTTCAGACACTAGAGCCACTTTCAAAACGTTTCAGTTTGGTCAAGCTCAAGGCGGGCGAAAATTTCAACCACAGTAATACATTTAGTATTTCGAGGATTGAAATTTGAGCCCAACGCAGAGATCGGCCAAAATGGGGCGTTTTGAAACTGGCTCACTATATAAAAAGCTATGAAGCCGAACTGATCGGAAATATAAATGACAAACAAAATTAAAACATCCCAAAAAGTCACGGCTATGCTTGTTTATGGCCGCCTTCCGCTTGTCTCCCTTGGAATGCTGTGCGCTATTGCAGTAATGTGGATGCGCAGCCCTGTTATTTATACTATGGGGGTCTTATTTCTTTTTATCTCAATGTCTTTTGATCTTGTTGACGGATGGTTCGCAGCACGGTTCAGTCCAAACCCCACACTTGCTAATTTAGCTGAAAGAATTATGGATAAAATTATTTATTCCATTACTTTCCCTCTTATTGCGGTAGGGGTCATGTGGCGTCTTATTTTTATTTCACCAGGGCATACAAAGCCCGAACTTCTTCATGCCATTTTTATTCTCATTATATGCGTAACAGTTCTGATTCGTGATAATTTCGCACACTTTATCCGGGGCTTTGCTATACAAAAAGGACAGGAACCTGAATTAAGGGAATTTGCAAGGCTAAGAACCATTGTCGCCGCTCCTGTTGGCGCACTGTTATATGCCCATGCTTTTTATGTTCCGAACGGTTCCGGAATACTATATTCCTGGATTTCATGGGCAGGCAATCTTTCTTTGCGTACGCTCTTTATTGTTGAAATCGTTTTTCTTGTAATTAATCTCGGATCTATAGCAGCTTACTGCAGAAAATACGGAACATACTGCCTTGATGATATTTGCGACAGCAATGATCTGTTAAGAAGAAAAATACTCTCATTTTTCCCGAATTCACTTACTATCATGAACGCAATCATGGGATTCCTTGCGGTTTTCTTCGCATACCAGGGAAGGATTAAAGAAGCATACCTTATTCTTATCGGCGCAACAATATTTGATAAGCTTGACGGCGCACTTGCCCGCAAACTTGGCCTGACCGAACCTCTTGCCTCCCATACTTCAAAAATCACTATGGGAAGTATTTTGGATGACTTCGCCGATGCAATCAGTTTCTGTCTCGCACCGGCATGGATATTTTATATAATACTTTCCGGTTCTCAAAATGCTGCTATTTCTAAACTTCCTATTGGCTTTGCCGCTCTCTTTTATTTAATCCTGGGCATAACCAGACTGGTCTATTTCACTGTGGATAAAAACCCCATTCCCGGATTTTTCAAAGGCATGCCTACTCCGGCAGCCGCATTACTTGTAACTGCACCTTTGATTATATTTAATCAAAGTTTATCCGAAAGCTCTCAAACAGTTTATTTCTGGGGAATTTTTTGTTTTATAACCATGATTGCAACAGGCCTAACAATGAATCTTTACCCCGTAAAATATCTTCATCTTGGCCGATTCATGAGTCGGCATCCACGGGTAGGTCAGATATCGCTACTTCTGCTTTTATCGGTTTTCACACCTTATTTTGGGCACATTACTTTTCTATATATGCTTTTGTATCTTTTATCACCAGTTATAACAGGGCGAATTGATCCCAAAGATGCGGCAAGAGAAACCAGAACTATTGTGTAAATATCTTTATGATTCCAGCTTACAATCTTTATCCCATTCGGGACAAACTGTTTTTATATCAGACGAATATTTGAGTGAACATTCGCCACATTCCATATCAATATTCGGAACATCACCATATTTTTCTTTTATTTCTTCAGGCGATAAAACAGTAAGACTTGAGCATCCGCACTGCGGACAGGCCGTTTTTATTGTATATTTCTTTTTTTCCATTTTTTATCTCCTTTTAAGGGTTAACAGAAATGGCTCACATGCAAAATTTTATCAGGCTTTGTCAAATAGTTTTATCGTCTAGTATTTCACGCAGCTTTTGTCTGATCGTGCTGACTCTCAATGGCTTCTGAAGGTAGATGCCATTTTCTTTATCTGATCCATGATCTGTGATAGATTTTGACGGATAACCCGACATAAAAACCACTTTTATATCCGGTCGGGCGGATACTATCGTATCGGCAAGCTTATTCCCATTCATTTTCGGCATAATAACATCGGTCAGCAACAAATCAATAGTCCCTTCATAAGTTTCACTGATTTTTATGGCTTCCTGAGTAGAAACGGCAATAAGAAGCTGGTAGCCTAAAGGGTTTAAGGCTTTTTCAATAATTGAAAGTAATATCGGTTCATCATCTACAACAAGAATCGTCTCGTTTCCCCCACTTATCTGCAAGGGATCACTTTCAGAAAAAGTTTTAATCTCCTTATGATTTGAGACTGGCAAATATATATTAAATACTGACCCTCCATTTATCCTGCTTGTTACATCAATATACCCGTTGTGCTGTTTAATAATTCCGTAAACTGTAGCAAGACCCAGCCCGGTTCCTTTTCCAAGCTCTTTTGTGGTATAAAAAGGTTCAAATATATTCTCAAGCACACTACTACTCATTCCGCAACCGGTATCACTTATTGTGAGCTTCACGTATTCCCCGGGGTTTACATCTTCAAGCTTATTTATATTATCTTCATTCAATACTATTTCCGCTGTTTCTATGGTCAAGACACCTCCATCGGGCATAGCATCTCTGGAGTTTACAGCAAGATTTAACAATACCTGCTCCATCTGGCCCTGATCGCACAGAGCATTCCTGATTGTTTTTGAATGCTTTAACTCAAGCTTTATATCTTCACCTATGATCCGCTTTAACATTCTGGCCATATCGGTTACTACATTGTTAATATTTATATCCTTAATTATCAGCATCTGCTTGCGGCTGAAAGCAAGAAGCTGTTGTGTAAGAGATACAGCCTTTTCTCCCAGACCCAAGATCAGTTCAATGCGTTCTTTTAAAGGATCATCTTTAGAAATATCAAGAAGCATAAGTTCGCTGAAACCTATTATCCCGCTTAATATATTATTAAAATCATGAGCCACTCCTCCGGCAAGACGACCAATGGATTCCATCTTCTGCATATGTAAAAACTGAGATTGTAATACGCGTTGTCCTTCTTCCGCTTTAACCTGATCGCTTATATCCTTTACAATATGAACTATGCCTACAGTTTGCTTATTCTTGCCATAGCGGGGAATTGCCTTGATTTCAAAATGCCTGTCAAGATGAGGTTCAAACATTTTACGAACGGAAACTTCGCCTGATTTTAATGCAATATGGCATGGGCAATCAGACGGTGGACTTTCTGAACCATGATATAGCTGATAACATTTCAATTCATCCATATCCTCAAGAAATATTCCCAGCAGATCTTTTGCCGTCTTATTTGCACGGATAATATTGTACTTGTCGTCATGAATGGTAATAGCGTCATTTATAGTATCAAATGTTTCTTCCCATTCATTTTTTGCCTGAATGAGCATATCCTGCATCTTTATTCGTTCAGTGACATCTTCTCCCGAACTTAACATTCCGGTTATTTTGCCCGTATCGTCTTTTAGTAGTTCTGCATTCCATTCTATAGTTCTTTTTTCACCTTTTTTAGTTAATACAATACTATGAAATTTCATTCTTTCGGTATCAGTTATTTCATTTGATAGTATTTTTTTTGTCAAAATCTTAGCTTCTGACCGTATATCTTCCGGGGTACAAATATCGTTAATATCTTTTCCGATAAGTTCTTTGTCTTCATATCCAAGAACCTCACAGGCCTTTTTATTAATAAGAATCAATTCCATATCAGTATTAATTGCTATAATTAATACTCCGGCAATATTGAGGTATTTTTGAACTGTTTCTTTTTCGTATACCAACGCCGATTCGGTTTGCTTGCGCAAAGCAATATCTATTCCAATACCGATAACATAATGAACATCATTAATATTAATAGGATGTGCGGTAAAATAATAGGGGATTTTCTCTCCGTTTTTGCAAACTAAATATGTCTCAAAATCAATACTGCCCATATTAGATATATTCTGCATTTTCTCAGCCATAACCGATTTACTATAATAATCGATAACATCGGAAGGATGTAACTTCTTAATTTCTTCGGCAGAATATCCGGTAATAATTTCCAAATTTTTATTCCATCGCAGATACTTTCCCGTAGTATCAAGAAGTGAAAAAAGGGCAGGCAAACTGTCTAAAGCCGCATCAGAGAAATCCCTTTCCGATCTTAAGTTCTCATCTTTTTTAATCAGTTCACTATGAATATTATCTATTTGGGTTCCGATGGATTTTGACAGTTTGGCTATTATTACGCTAACTATTGCAGCGATTGCAATCGTAACCAGGGATCTTGAAAAAACAGTATTTACATTTACAACTGATGTTAAAACCCTTATCAGTATGTCGTGTATGAAAACAGCCACAAGCATAACAGGTAAAAATGCCTTTGTTAAGCGACTGTGGATAGAAATTTTTCTCAAAAAAGTTTCCGGATTCTTTTCGTTGGGCATAGATCTCCCTAATCTCTGGCTAAATATTTATCGATAACAATATGCTTTACATCATTATAGGAAACCCCATCTCGCAACTGACAAATAAAACCTGTCTTAGGCCAAATACTGCTTTAAAACAATTAAAACAGGTCTTCCGAACAAAAAATCAAGCAGTTCGGAATCAAGCCCTCCTTTTGTTACAACAATATCCCGCAAGGCTTTATCATACTCGATAAGTTCAGATACTTTTTGTGATAAATATCCACTTTTATTCTTTTTGGATTCATCAATAAGCTTTCTAATTTCTTTATAAGAACATTTTTGATCATGCTCTATTACCATATCCCAAAGCCCTTCAATTTTACCGAAAATACTTTCTCTTGCAAGAAGGTCTTTACCAAATATTTGCTCGATTTGTTTAGTATCATAACAATTAAGAAGTCTGCATTCAAGAGGACGGTCTTTATAAATATCGCATTTATTTTCGTCTTCCTTATAAAAAAAACATGCCCATCTACTTCCCTGTCCCTTGATTTTAATTATATCGGAATCAGCAAAAACAATTTTATCGATTCTGTTGTCGCAAACAGGTTCTCCTTTTCTTACAGTATAAAGATATTTTGCCGGTATACAACCTTCTTCTATAAGTGATATATCCTCCATATGAAAAGACGGGCCTCCCTTTTTACAGCAAGTTCCGCATCTTTTGCATTCTATTGAATTTTTATCTTTATTTCCCATTATATATCTTAATAAATATCAGGTCTTCTGTTTGTTAAGAAATAACGCATTTTATGATTGCGCACCAGATCTAAATCTTTTGCCTTAAGATCGGATACGATCATTTCTTCATTTTCACCAGTATATCTTTCGATAATCTCTCCCGAAGGATTAATTATTATGCCTGTCCCAGGGAAATAGAGGCCGCCCGCATTTCTACCACTCTGGTTACATGCAACCACAAATATACTGTTATCAAAAGCCCTTGCAGTTAGATGCCGCAACCATGACTTGAGCTTTTCATCAGGTGTTTTTCTTGGAGAAGCGTGAGGGAAAAATATAACATCAGCACCCATAAGAGCCATGCTTGTAGAAAGTTCAGGAAAGTGAGCATCATAGCAAAGCTGAATCCCAAATTTTAAACCTTGCGCCTCAAACAACCTGACTTTATCTCCTTGGTAAAACAAATCTTTTTCAACAGGAGCAATATGAAGTTTACGATAAACTCCGATATATCCATCCGGTTTTACAACAAGGTGGCTTGAATATATATGGTTATTTTTATCTTTTTCAAGCATGCCTGCGAGTATCACAATATTATATTTTACAGAAAGCCTGGAAAGTTTTTCTGATATTCTGCCGGGTATTTCTTCTGCTGTTTCGGTTATTTTTTTGTCTATTATATAACCGCTGATATTTAGCTCAGGAAAACACACTATTTTTACACCGGCATCATTTGCCGATTTCAGCCATTTATCCATTGCAATAAGGTTGTAGTCGGCATCGTATATTTTTGAATGAGAAATTACTGCGGCAATACGGGTATCTTTCATTTTACGAAATTAAAAAATATATAAGATAATCGGTTAAAAGTTATAACAATTTGTCGTTATAAATTAAAATGAGCTTTAATTTTGAAGACTTTTGTTGCAGGAAAATTAAAAATCTCCTTAACACCGGTTTTGTTGGATATTTGTTTTAGATTATCCTCTATTTCTTCCATGGAAGGAGCAATAAACGTAAACCAGATATTAAAGCTTCCGTCTCTCAGATAATTATGAGTTACGCCTGGATATCGGTTTATAACTTTTGTAAAAGCTTCTATCTTATCTTCTGGCACCGAAGCTGTGCAAAGCGTGCTGACAAAACCCAGCTTTTCAGGTACAAAATTACCACCTATTCGGCGGATAAAGCCATTATTTTTAAGTTTTTTAAGCCTGTTAATAACATCATCTTCAGTCAGCCCAAGTTCATCAGCAATAACAAAATAAGGACGGGAAGTAACCGGAAAATCAGACTGAATCCGGTTTAAGATGGTTTTATCCATATCATCAAGTGCTATGGTTTTTTTTATTTTCTTTAAATACATTATGATTTATCATTCTCCTATCCTATTGAATATCGAATATCAAACAAGGAATTTCCAACTATGAATGATTCTCTCTCCATCTTCGACATTCATTATACTTTACTATATTCAAATTATTTCCATATGCACCCGAGTAACTCATGTAGGCAGGTTATAAACCTGCCCCTACATCCTGAATCTTTACCTCCGAAAACTAATATCCAATATCGAACAAAGAATTTAGAATTATGAATATTTTTACTTTTTGCGGTTTTAATACTTTTTAACAAATATTGATATTAGTTGATCATTATTATCAATTAAAGTTTCAACTTTTGATTCAGGCTTTATTAAATTCTTCATAATCATTTTCAACAATTTTTTGTTTTTAGTAATGACCCGATTTGATTATTCACACAGCAAAATCTATCAAACGATCTTCGATATCATACCGTTTATCTTCCTTCGATATTCATTATTCCTTGTTCTATATTCGATATTCAAAATACTTTCATATAGTTGTTATAAATTAATTCACTTAGCGCTTATGCCCTTTGGCCCCTTATACTATTCTGATATTGACTCTTCTCGTACGAGGACCGTCAAACTCGCAGAAAAAGATACCCTGCCATGTTCCAAGTTCAAGCTTTTTATTATTAACTACAACAAGTTCGGAAACCCCAACCAGAACAGATTTAACATGAGCCGGAGAATTTCCCTCCATATGACGATAGTCTGCTTCCCACGGAACTATCTTATTTAATACCATAAGGATATCATTTTTCACACTAGGATCTGCGCTTTCATTTATAGTAACCGCCGCAGTTGTGTGTGGAACATAAATCATGCACAGTCCATTTTCAATTTTTTTTTCCATGCATATGCTAAACACAATTTCCTGAACTTTGGATGTAATATCTATCAGTTCTGTTTTTTGAGCGGTCTTAATAGCAATATCCATCTAAACTCCCAAAATAATACCTTTGAAGAATACTCAGTTTTGGTCAAGTACAAGGAAGGTGAGAATTTCAACCACAGGAATACATTAAGTATTTCGAGGAGTGAAATTAGAGCCTGACGCAGTAATCGGCCAAAAGGGGGTGTTATGCAAAGGTCTTAAAACAAAAGGCCCTGCAACTGGCAGAGCCTTTTAATAAATCAAACAACATATTTTTTATTATTGATCAGACGCATCCTGT
Organism: Pseudomonadota bacterium; assembly: GCA_018817425.1. Taxonomy (NCBI): domain Bacteria; kingdom Pseudomonadati; phylum Pseudomonadota; species Pseudomonadota bacterium. The sequence continues at coordinate 16,808 of JAHITX010000047.1, read as the reverse complement.
CGGTTTGGGAAGTCCGGCCATCTTACATGCTCCCTTGCCAGGTCCTGAAGGAAACAGTTCGTAAATATGTTTCAATTTAAAACCAGTAACCTTGGAAAGAACACGAACCATCGGAGCAATACCATTTTTCTCGTAGTATTCGCGAAGCACCTTTATAAGCATTTTATGCTCATCATTAAGCTCGTCAATCCCTTCCTGTGTTTTAACATACTGGACCCATTCTTCTGACCAGTTGGTATATGAATCAATAAAACCATCTTCATCTACTGTAAAAGTTTTACCTCCAAATTGTACTTCCGGCATTTAAACTCCTCCTTTATCAATTAATTATTCTCATGGCTTACAGCCTATCATCAATAATATACTTATCGGACATATAATATCATTGATCTGCCAATGTCAATATAAAAAGGTTAAAAGAATTATCAATATTCTCTTGGCGTAGCATTGAGTTGTGCAAGGGTAAATACAGGACCGTCCTTACAGACAAATTCCTTTCCTATATTGCATCTTCCACACATACCTATCCCGCATTTCATCCTGTTTTCAAGCGACATAATAATATGGTCATGATCATATCCCAGTTTGTCTAAAACAGGCTGGGTAAATTTTATCATTATTGGCGGCCCGCAAATTATGGCATAAGTATCGGCATCGGCATTAGGTGCTTTTTGTTCTGTAACAGTTGGTACAAAACCAATATTATATTTCCATTCAGGATCATTTGTAGCATCAACCGTAATATGCATATTTATGTCATCACGCCTTTCCCAAGCGGCCAGCTCTTCTCTGTAAAGAAGCATCCCTGGTGTACGGGCACCATAGATTACATTAATATCTTTAAATTTATTTCTGTTGGCAGGATCAAGCATAAAGATTATTGAAGAACGAAGTGTTGTAAAAGCAAAACCGCCTCCAATGATCACTATATTTTTACCTTCAAGTATATCCCAGGGATAAGAATTGCCACAAGGTCCTCTTATTCCCATGATATCCCCAACCTTCATGGAATGCAGGTATGAAGAAACCAAACCGACTTTATTTACGGTAAACTTGACAAAGCCTTTTTCGACAGGAGAAGATGCAATACCAATAGGTATTTCCCCTTTCCCAGTCACTGAAAGTTCTGCAAATTGCCCGGCTTTGTAAGAAAATTTCTCTTCATCCTCCGGGTTTAAAAAAACAAACTTGAATGTTTTAAGATTCCTGTCTTCAGTTTCAGTTATTATTTCATCTATACGCACAGGATAAGGCATATATGGATTTTGCACTTTAATACCCTCCTCTTTTCACTTTTCCGAACAAGCGCAGGCGTTAGGATCATAACTATTCATCATATCACAGACCCTGCGTATATCAATGTTAACCGGACAGGCGCGTATGCACCGACCGCAGCCGACACACTGAATTCCTTTATCATATTTATCAACATAATACTTCAGCTTATGCATAAATCTCTGGCGTACCCTGTGAAGTTTGGTACCTCTCGGATTGTGACCTGTGCCATGAATTGTAAAAAGAGGAAACATACAACTATCCCAGTTTTTCATGCGTATCCCGGCACTCCCGGAGTTTTCATCCTGAATATCGAAACACCAGCATGTCGGACAAAGAAACGTGCATGTCCCACAGTTTATACAGGCAAATGAAACATCTTCCCAAAACGGAGCCTCATAAAGCTCATTTGTGGTTTTGTTTTTAAGCTGGTCTGAAACAACTGACGAACTTATCTTAGCCTCTGCTTCTTTTTTAAGAGTATCTATTTTTTCATTGGCACTGCCGTCAGCTTCAGTATTTAATCCGGCATTCTTTAACAGATCTTCACCTTTAGGCGTAATAGCTTTTGCATAATAGCAATCATCCGCATCAGCAAGAAGGATATCAAGGCTTTCTTCACAAAAAGGGCCAGAGCCTGCACTTGTGCAAAAACAGGTGCTGCATGGATTATTGCATGCAAAACCTATTAATGTCGTTGCTTCATATGATTTAACCCAGTATGGATCTTTATAATCAGGATTATCAAAATTTCTCTTTACAAGCAGAAAAGCCGCTGCATCACAGGGCCTGATCCCCAAAACAGCTTTAGGCGAATAATCTTTAGCAGCATCTTTCATCACATGATGGTCAGCTTCTTTTTCATCAAGAGAATACTCGAACATAACCTCGGTCTGTGGATATACTATCGACTTTGGGGAAAGGCGCGTATTTTGAAAATTCAAATCCGGCAATTCTCCTTTTCCAAGCTCTTTGAAATCATGAAATTTCTCACCCATGACCGGACCAAACAACCGATAACTGTCCTGAATTTTCGTTATTCCATCAGCCCAGTCATTTTTATCAATTTTAATAACTTTCATAGCAATAGCCTTATTTTTATCACGGTTTACAAGTTATTAGCCATAATTACTTCAATTATTTTATGAAATCTTCCGGATCATCCGGCTTGAATGTATCAAGCGAAGGCCGTACATCTTGGGAAATGCCTGCTTCCCAACCAAACATCTCAAAGCAATCCTTTTCAAGTTTTTTGGTAAATGCCCGAACATTAATGCCAACCGGGCAAGCTCTCTCGCACGATCCACAATCCGTACATCTACCGGCACAATGATAAGCCCTTAAAAAATGAAACGTTCTTATATCGGTTTCATCCTGACTTTTACCAACCCACTGGGGATTCGATTCATCAACAAAACAAGTGGGGCAGTAGCACAAAGGGCAGGCATTTCTGCATGCATAGCATCGAAGGCATCCGGATAAGATATTTTCGAAATGCTCCCACTTTTGTGCAGGTTGCATAGCCTCAATTTCCCTGACATCAGCATATCTGTCCACATCTTTTTGCTCTTCCATAAGAGGCGCAGCAAGCTCGTCATACATAACAGGATTTCTGTGGATGCAAATAGAACAGTTATCCTGCATAACTTCGGATTTACTTAATTCTTTTTCAAATCCTTCGCCTTTTACAATTATCGCATCACCTTTGTCAGTAACTTCTTTAATTTCAGTATCAAACATAGCCGATATTTTACGGCGATCAATCATACCCTTACAGGGAACGCCTATAATTACCAAATTTTCCCGTTTGATTTTATTTTCAATTATATGGGTTACGATATTTCTTGAATCACACCCCTTGGCAATTATGCCTATTTTTTCTTTTCTGTCGGTAAGATAATTGGCAAGGTTTATTCCGCAGTTGCTGTCCCAAAAGAGTTTAGATACTTCATCTGAGCTTTTTACAAAACATGGCTCATTCATCATAGGCACTGATCCTTTCTTAAAGCCTATGATCATATCCACCTTACCTTCTTCCAACAGCTGTTTAGATATTTCTTTTATCTTATCAATATATCCTAACATATTAAGCTACCTTAGCTGTTTTCTTAAAATTATTATTAGGCCCAATGGCCTTTACTGTCTCCGTAACATCCTTTACCACATCAACAAACTTTGTTGACTCGGCAGAGGAAACCCAGGAAAAATTCAACCTTCCTGGCTCAACACCCATATGTTCCATAAGGTTTTTAAAGAGACCAAATTTTCTCCGTGCGTAATAATTACCTTCCAGGTAATGGCATTCGCCGGGATGTCACCCGGACACCCAGACCCCATCAGCCCCCTGTCTTAAGGCTGAGAGGAAGAACTTTGGACTCATACGACCGGTACATGGTATCCTTATGACCCTGATATTGGGAGGATACTCCATCCGGCCTACCCCGGCCAGATCTGCAGCTCCATAACTGCACCAGTTACATAAAAAACTGATTATTTTGGGTTCAAACTCAGACATATTGATCTCCTCATACATTTCATATCTGAAATTTTAATTTATTTAAACGGCTTGATTTAACGCAAATATCTGCGCAAATATCTGATCATTATCAAACCCTTTCAACCGGATAGCACCTGAACGGCACGATGCTACACATAATCCGCATCCTTTACAAAGAACAGGATTGATTTGTGCTTTACCCGGGAAGAATCTGGCTGTTTCCTCAATAAAAGAGGGAGCCGAATATGGGCAAATTGAAACACAAACCCCGCAACTGCTGCATGACATGGGCATAACTTCTGCTATAGTGCCGCTTGTCTGAATAATCTCTCGTGCAAGCAGAGTCACTGCTCGTGATGCCGCAGCTTTTCCCTGAACAATGCACTCATCAATTGGTTTAGGATAATGAGCCATTCCGCATAAAAACACACCATCGGTTGCAAACTCGGAAGGCCCCAGTTTTGCGTGACGCTCTACAAAAAAACCATCGGCATTCATCGGAACTTTAAAAAAATTGGCAATTTTTTCATCACGGTTCGGAATAATTGCAGTTGCAAGTGTAACAAGCTCGGTTTCCAGTTCAAGCGGACGCCCAAGAATGTGATCCGTAATCTGAACAACCATTTTCCCTTTATCAATAAACACCTTTGGCTTGTCATCAACGGAAAAACGAACAAAAATAATTCCTTTTTCACGCGCTTCTTTATAAAGATATTCACGCTCTCCGTAAGTCCTGACATCTCTATAAAGCACATATATATTCATATCCGGATTTCTTCGCTTCAACTCCAGGGCATTATCAACTGAATGCGTACAGCAAACTCTGGAGCAATAGGGACGATCCGGTTCTCTTGACCCTACGCACTGAATAAAAACTGCTGATTTCATCCCGTTAAGCATCGGGTCGTTATTGATTAACTTACTATCTAATTCCAGACTGGTTAATATACGTGGATCTTTACCGTATTCATATTCAGTCGGTTCTAATGGATGAGCACCTGTTGCAATTACAGCAACACCGTGTTCAATTAATTCTTCTTTATTATTGGACTTAACAGTACTTTTAAAACTCCCGACAAATCCATCAACCTTTGTCAAATCGGCATTCAGATGAACGCTGATCTTTTTGTTATTTTCTATTTCCTTAATAAGCTTGGGAAGTATTTCCTGAATCTTTTCGCCCTTGGCTGTCTGATAAAGGTTTCTGGCCTGGCCCCCAAGTTGACCGCTTTTTTCAATCAGGTGTGTTTCATAACCCTGCTGAGCCAGATTTTGTGCCGCAGCCATACCGGAAATACCACCACCTATAACCATTGCGGTAGGTTTGATTTGAAGATCCGATTCTTTGAGCGGTTGTGTAAGAGCAACTTTTGCAACAGCTGAACGTACAAGATCTTTAGCCTTTTGCGTTGCTTTTTCAGGAGATGTTTTGTGAACCCAGGAATCATGGTTCCGTATATTAGCCATCTCAAACAGATACTTGTTTAAGCCTGCATTGATCAGAGTTTCCTGAAACAAGGGTTCATGAGTTTTAGGGGTACAGGCTGCAACAACAATTCTATTGAGATTTTTTTGCTTAATTATACTTACCAGATTGTCCTGCGTATCCTGCGAGCATGAATACAGGTTATCGGTTGCAAATTCCACAAAAGGAAGAGTTGCCGCATATTCCGCAACAGACGGCACATTAACAACACCAGCAATATTTATTCCGCATCTGCATACAAATACTCCGATACGGGGTCTCTCACCGGTTACGTTTATTTCAGGCACAATCTCTTTTATTTTGGTAAGAGTATTTCTTGCCGTACTCAGATCCGCTCCTGCCACTGCCGCAGCAGCACTGGCATCAATAACCGACTGTGGAATATCTTTCGGACCCTGAAATGCTCCGCACACATAAATACCTTTTTTTGATGTGCTTACCGGCTCAAAAGAAGTCGTATTGCAGAAATTGCCTTTGGTCAGATCAAGGCCCAGCTTGTTTGCCAACTCCTTTGTTTCTTCTGAAATTTCAAGGCCTACAGATAATACTATCTGATCGAAAGTCTCTACAATTGTCTCTCCGTTTTCCGAAATGTATCGAATACTTAAATCATCTGTTCCGGGAACCGGATCAATTGTATGAACTCTGCTTCGGATAAAGCGGACTCCGTGCTTATCTTTCGCGTTATTGTAAAAACGCTCAAATTCCTTGCCATGCGTACGCATATCCATATAAAAAATTGCGCAATCCAGATCACTTCCGGAATGTTCTTTTGCAATCACAGCTTCCTTTATTGCATACATGCAACACACCGATGAGCAATAGGAATGATCGCATTTATTCATATCACGAGAACCCACGCACTGAAACCAAGCTATTTTCTTAGGTTCTTTGTGGTCTGAAAGCCTTACTAAATGGCCACCGGTAGGACCTGATGCGGAAAGTATCCGCTCCATTTCCATAGAAGTTATAACATTCGGATGTTTGGCATAGCCATAGGAATCGAATTTTGAGGGATCAAACGGTGTAAAACCGGGTGTCAGAATAATCGCTCCTACATCCAGTTCAACAACTTCATCCTCCATAGTGTGATCTATGGCATTTACACCGCAAAATTCCGTACACACCTGGCAGCCACCGGTTTTAAAATGCATACACACACTGCGGTCAATAGCAGGTGTATTTGGAACTGCCTGAGCATATGGAACATAAACAGGCTTTCGCCCTTTAAGTCCCATATCGTATTCTGAAGGAATAGGCTTAAAATTATTGACACTAACATTTTGCCGAATTTTCTCCAGAGTAATATGACCTGTAGGACAAACAGAAGCACAAGCTCCGCAGGATAAACAGGCTTCAGTCTGAATATGGAATGGAGTATCCACCTTCATATCCACACCACGGCCGGTCAGGCTTATAGCATTGTTTCCCATTTTGGCGCAAATTCGTGTACATAGACCGCAAAGTATACAAGTATCTTCTTCTTTTTTAAATCTTGTTTCAGATACACCGTATTGTTCACCCAATTTTTTCAATATAGGAACATCCGGGCAACGTGCCATAAGAAGTTCAACTATAAGCTTTCGTCCCTTATGTACGGCTTCAGAATCAGTGTTAACCTCCATCCCTTCCCATATAGGATAATTACAGGAAGTAACAAACCTGCTTCTGCGGCCATCAAAAACTTCTACTGTGCAAATCCGGCACATGCCTGCCGGTTCAAGGGCCTTGTGATGGCAAAGGGTTGGGATTTCCACTCCATATTTCTGGGCAACCTGAAGAATATATTGTCCTTCTTCTCCCTGAACAGTTTTACCATTAAGTTTAAATGTTATCATAAATCAATACCCCTTATAATTAACGAATCACAATTGCATCAAATTTGCAGGCATCATAGCAAATTCCGCATTTAATGCACTTGGCCTGGTCAAGTGTATGAGGCTGCTTTTTCTCACCGGTAATTGCATCCTGTGGACATTTTTTAGCACAGGAACGGCAACCGGTACAGGCTTCTGCATCAATTTCATAATGGAAAAGCGGCTTACATACACCGGCAGGGCATTTTTTATGCTTTATATGTGCTTCGTATTCATCACGAAAATATAAAATAGTTGTAAGAACCGGGTTGGGTGCTGAAGTTCCAAGCCCGCAAAGAGAAAATTTCTGTATCATATCACCCAGCTCTTCAAGCAACTCGAGATCGCCGTCCTTGCCGTTTCCCTGGCAGATATCTGTCAGGATATCCAGCATCTGTTTGATGCCTTCCCGGCACGGATTGCATTGGCCACAGGATTCTTCTTTAAGAAAATCAAGAAAATATCGAGCTACATCCACCATGCATGTATCCTGATCCATAACGATCATTCCACCTGATCCCATGATGGATCCAACTTCAGCCAGTTTCTGATAGTCCACTGGCAAATCAATAAGATTTTCAGGAATACAACCACCGGACGGCCCACCAGTTTGAACGGCCTTGAATATTTTCTTCTTAGGTACTCCTCCGCCAATGCTGAAAACGATATCTTTAAGATTGATTCCCATAGGGACTTCAACAAGTCCGGTATTTTTGATTTTGCCAACCAAACTAAAAACCTTGGTTCCCTTGCTGTGCTCAGTTCCCATACCTGCAAACCAAGGTGCTCCCTTCAATACTATCGGAGGCACATTAGCATAAGTCTCAACATTATTCAGATTGGAGGGACTTTCTCTGAACCCTTTTTCAACCGTATGCACATATTTTGCGCGTGGACGCCCCACCAGTCCTTCCAGTGAAGACATCAAAGCGGTAGATTCTCCACAAACGAAAGCCCCCGCTCCTCTGGATATTTTCAGATTAAAACAAAAACCGGTACCGGCTATGTTATCACCAAGAAGTCCAATGGCTTCCGCCTGTTTAATAGCAGTAATCAGGCGGCTTACGGCAAGTGGATATTCATTTCGAACATAAAAAAATCCGCTCCTTGAACCTATGGCCAGAGCAGCGATCAACATACCTTCCAAAACGCTATGGGGGTCACCTTCCAGAATACTTCTGTCCATATAAGCACCCGGATCTCCTTCGTCTGCGTTACAAATGATATGTCTGTCTCCATGATGTTTGGCACAGGTTTCCCATTTAATTCCGGTAGGAAAACCTCCTCCACCTCTTCCTCTAAGCCCCGATTCTTTTACGGTTTTGATAATATCGGCAGGCTTTGACTGAGTCAGGGCATTAATAAAGGCATAATAGCCTCTTTTTGCGATGTATTCTTCGATTGAATCAGGATCAATATAACCGCAGTTACGGATAGCGATCTTAGTTTGCTGGCTGTAAAAAGGAATATCTTCCAGGAAGGGAATGTCTTCCAAAGGCTCAATGCCGGCCTGCGGATTTTGCATATCATCTTCCAGAAGGCTCCGTGGATCTCTAACCTGACCCAGTATCCATTTACTATTATATTCGCCTTTCATATATCCGGAGATAGCTTCAATGATCTTATCTTCCGTCATATGATGGTACATAATTCTTGGTTTATCTTTACTTATAATTTCAACCAACGGCTCCATTTCACAAAAACCGATACATCCGGTTTGAGAAATAGTTACACCGGGATTTCCGGAAAATTCCTGAGATGCTTTGTCATAGGAAGTCTGAGCACCTGCTGCGATTCCGCAGGATGCCATTCCTATATTCACCTTTATACCTTCAGGAGAATAAAGCCCGTTTAAGTATTTCTGGCGTATTTTATCTAAGTCTTTTATAGACATGATTTTCATGGTTTTTGCCTCTTAGTAACATTTATTCATAGCGGCTTAGTATCGGTTTGACTTCGTCCGGTGTAATACGGCCATGCATGTCTTCATTAATTTTAATGACCGGCCCCAGACTACAACATCCGATACATCGCACGGACTCTAATGTAAATCGCTTATCCTCAGTAGTTTGACCATCAGTAATATTTAACGTGCTGGTAAGGCCCTCTCTGATTCGTTCACCACCTCTGACATGACAGGCTGTCCCCAGACATATAGAAATAATATTACGACCTCTTGGTTTGAGGCTGAACGTGCTGTAAAAAGTTGCAACCCCATAGATATGACTTAATGGGATTCCAATTTTTACTGCAAGATAGGATATAGCTGCAGTAGGAAGATAATTATAAACTTTTTGAATGCCCTGAAGTATCATAATCAGGTTTTCTTTATCAGTATTATAATCCTCTCCAATAATTCTATCTAGATCTCTGTAATCAATATCACATGATTCTTCATTTATAGACGGATTCATTTCCATTTCTCCAAAAAACTATCGTTATTGCTACGCAGTGATGACTTGCTGTGTAACGGGACAGTTTTCAACACATGCACCACAGCCAGTACACAAATCCCTACTAATGCTGCGTGCGCGTTTTTTGACTTTTACTTTAAAATTGCCCGGTTTTCCATCAACAGATTCCAGATCTGCATATGTAATTAATTCGATATTAAGGTGCCGGCCGACCTCGACCAGTACAGGTGAGATAATTCACATAGCGCAGTCATTGGTCGGAAATGTCTTATCCAGTTGAGACATAACTCCACCAATAGACGGGGATTTTTCAAGAAGATATACATAATAACCGGAATTGGCCAAATCCAGCGCTGACTGCATCCCTGCAATACCGCCACCAACAACCAGTACGGAACCAAGTACGCTTTGAGACATTGTTGATTCTCCTGATAAAAATTTAAAGGCAAATTAGCTGCCCCATTGCAAAACAAAGTACATTTACTTTATAAAAAAGTAATTAAATTTGATATAGGGAGAATATATTAATGTCAATATTTTTATTTGATTAAATTATATGTATTTTGATGTTGTTTCATAAACCGTAATTAGAATAAATATTTATTAAAACAAGTATGTTATCAACATTATTGGTATTTAAACAGGCCATCGACAGGCAAAAGGATTACAAAATCCCGGCAAGATGGGGACAAAAACTGCTTGAAACTTATAGAATTTGTCAAAATAATCTTATGATTCAAGTTGTAATAGTATGGTTGAGTGGGTATGCGAATTGCAGAAAATTGACAAGAGGCTTCGAGAAAGCACCCAACATAGATATTCTGTGTGGCAATAATACTTTAAGTATATTTGAAGCTAAAATTCTTTTTTGTAAATATTTTATCACAGGTTTCTACAATATCCGCTTCATATAAAATACCTTTGTTTTTTCTAATCTCTTCCAAAGCTATATCTATACCAAGTCCGGGGCGATAAGGCCGGTGCGAGGCCATAGCCTCAACAACATCGGCTACTACCAGGATACGCGACTCAGGCATAATTTCATCTGCTTTCAGACCATTAGGATACCCGGAGCCATCCATTCTTTCATGGTGTTGTAATACCATCGTTTTAATCGGCCATTCGAAATCGATTCCCTTTAGAATATCATAGCCCACCTGGGGATGGGTTTTGATTATAGCAAATTCAATATCATTGAGCTTACCTGGTTTAGTAAGAATTTCAGATGGCACGGAAATTTTACCAAGATCGTGAATCATTCCGCCCATAAGAATTCCTTTCACCCGCTCCGCAGTGAAACCCATCTCTTGAGCAATAGCACATGCAAGTTCGGCTACTCTGCGTTGATGGCCTGCCGTATAAGGGTCTTTTGATTCTACTGTATGTGCAATAACCTGAATTACTCCTTCAAGAGTATCCTGAAGTTTTGCAGTACGAGCAGCCACAAGTTCCTCCAGTTTTTCCCTGTAGATTTGTTTTTCCATTTCCAGCTTTTGCCTTTTAAGAGCACTGGAAACATTTATTATCACTTCGCTTGGCTTGAAAGGTTTGACAATATAACCATAGGCGCCTAACTCCAGGGCCTTTTCAGCAACTTCCGGATCATCCACTCCACTCACCACAATAACAGCGATTTCAGGATACTCGGAGATAACATATGTGATAAGATCCATTCCCGACTCTCCTGGCAAACGGATATCACATAGGATGAGATCAAAACTCTCCTCCTTCAATATTTTGCGGGCTTCTTCCCCACTGGCTGCATGTGCACAGTCCCGTTTAATCAATTTTATGATTCGCTCCATAGTGCGACGAACGGATGCCTCATCATCCACTATAAGAATTTTTTTCAGGCCTGCTTTCTCATCCATATCTGATTCCTTTCGTAGTTTCTGCTCCATAAATTGCACATAAACCGATTATATTATATTTCAGAAATATTTGAAAGTAAGTTCTTCTCACACTCCGGATTATTTCAAATGGCTCTTGAATCCCTTCCTCATAAATTACCTCAGAAATGATAATCCAAATAACAAGCATCAAATAACAAAATAATTCCAAACAGCAAATATTGAAATTCCAAATTCCAAGCACCAAATAACAATTAAATTCCAAATTCCAAAAATCAATGACTGTAACTATTTGGTTTTTTACAATATTATTATTTTTGGCAATTTTTTAACAAAAAGCCGTACAGCTTTAGCGAATTGAAGAATTCTTTCCTCAAGATCAAATACTGATTTGTGATTTGTGATTTGTATTTTATTATTTGTGATTTGTTTTTTTGTGTTTTCTTCCTTCAACATTCATTATTCATTATTCAATTTTTATTATTCATTATTCAATTTACTTTCCTTTAGAGCCTGTCCAGTACCTCCCTCACTTTTTTTGCCAGACTATCAGGTGTGAAAGGCTTCTGGAGAAAGGGAATCCCTGCATCAAGTACTCCACTATGAACAATGCCGCTGTCCGTATAACCCGACATATAAAGTACCTTCAAATCCCTGCGCAAATCCCGAGCCTGGGCGGCCAGGACTTCTCCACCCATCTCAGGCATTATAATATCGGTCAACAGCAGATGAATTATTTTTTCTTGCTTCCTTAAGATACGCAGGGCTTTTTGACCATCCGGAGCGCTTATGACTTGATAGCCAAAACTTTTCAGAGCCTTAAAAGCTACATTTCTGACCATCTCATCATCTTCAACCAACAGGACAGTCTCGGAACCATGAAGTACTTCTTCCCTTACCTCCCCTTCTTTGAGGGATAGAGGAGCTTTTTCACAACTGGGAAGATAAATCTTGAAGGTAGTTCCTTTCCCCGGCTCACTGTAAACCCATATGTAGCCGTTGCTCTGCTTTACAATGCCATATGCCGTAGACAGCCCAAGCCCCGTTCCCTTGCTCTTATCCTTGGTAGTAAAAAAGGGTTCGAAAATATGAGGCTGTAACTCCCTTGCAATTCCAATCCCTGAGTCGCTCACGGCCAGCATAACGTAAAAACCTGGTATCATCGCGTGCGCATCGGTATATTCTTCATCCAGCTCAATGTTTTTTGTCTCGATGGTGAGATTACCGCCCTTCGGCATGGCGTCCCTGGCATTAACGCAAAGGTTCATGATCACCTGTTCAATCTGCCCCACATCGGCATTTGTATGTTCAAGATCCTGGGCCAGGTCTATTCTTAGCTTAATATTCTCACCAATGATGCGGCTAAGCATACTTCCCATTTCATTTACAATCTCGTTGAGATTGATCACTTCAGGTTGAAGAATCTGCTTCCGGCTGAAGGCCAGGAGTTGATTGGTTAAACCTGATGCCCTTTGTCCTGCATCTTTGATCTCTTCAACCATTTCATGCTCTGGATGATCTTTTCCTATGCCAATAAGAGCCAATTCGGCATTTCCGATAATAGTAGTCAAAAGATTATTAAAATCATGGGCAATACCAGCAGAAAGCCTGCCGATATCCTCCAGCTTCTGGGACTGGCGGAGCTGCTCCTGTAAGTTTTTACTCTCTGTAATGTCTGTATGAACTGAGATAAGAACTTTCCCATATTTTGAATGATCGAACACAGAAGCATTTGCATAACACCAAAAATTCGATCCATCTTTCCTGATATTTTTCACTTCGCCATGCCAGCAACCCTTTTCATGTAAAATTGCCATAATATTATTTTTGGCAACCTCTTCAGAATTATTTTCTGCGGGCGCATTTACAATTGAAACATGCTTTCCGAGCATTTCTCCTTGTTTATAGCCGAACATTTTTTCAAATATCGAATTCGTATATACAATAATACCATCTTCCATCCTGATAAGATAGACTGCTTCAGCCAAATTCGTCATGATTTCACTTTGAAACCGCAGTTCCTCCTCCGCCTGCTTGCGCTCGGTTATATCGAAAATATAATGAACAAACAGATCCTCTGAGAGCGGTTCCCATATACCTTCGTACCATGTTCCTCTGAACTCGACTTCGATCTTTTGTGATTTCCCGGTCGCCCACAGTTTGGGTGCGAGACAGAAAGGGCAGTCATCGTCTCGCATAGCGCATGTCTTGAAGCATGTCTGGCCCGGAACAGCCCCGATCTCACGGGCGTGTCTATTTGAAGCTACGATTTCACGGGTGTTTTTCTTGAGGATCAATGCAATACAACCTGGAATATTATCAAGCAAAGCAGTTCGCATCTGGAATTCCCTCTCCATATTTTCTTCCGCCCTCTTGCGCTCGGTGATGTCGTTGAATGTAACAATAAGAATATCTGAGAGGAATGTAGCATAGAGTTCACAAATTCGTTCAGAGCCATCAACACAGGTAACCCGGTATTCACCTGCGTTGACAGTCTGGCGCGATTCACGGGCAATTTCTAAAAAAGGTTTCCATCGTTCAATCACTTCACGGCGGTAATCGGGGTCAGGGTAAGCAATCTGATACCACTCCGATGTTATGGGCGCGGTATGCCCAAAAAGGGTAAGGGCAGTGCTACTCCAGAAATGAATTTTATCATCATGCAAGTCAACAACTGCAATTGGAAATGGAGTAGCATTGAGAATGGTACGCAATTTTTGTTCGCTCTCCCGCAGTGCTTCTTCCACACTCTTGCGCTCGGTTATTTCTTTTAAAAGTTGCGCATTTTTGCTTTTCAGATTCAATTGCAACCGGTTAATTGATAGATGGATTTTTACTCTTGCAAGCACTTCTGCCGAATAAAATGGTTTATTAATATAATCAACCGCGCCTGCTTGAAACCCTTTGTTTTTTGAACGTTGATCCTCCAAGGCACTAATAAAAATAACCGGAATAGAACTCGTTTTTTCATCTGCTTTGAGCTTCCTACACACTTCCAAACCATCCATACCGGGCATCTTGATATCCAGCAAAATGAGCGTCGGCGGTTTGTCTTTCGCGCTGCGTAACGCTGTCTCACCATCACTGTTTGTGCGAACTTTGTAGTCGGCATTGCGCAAAATATCGGATAACAATTTCAAATTGAATTCCGCGTTATCGACAATAAGGATTTCATCACGGGCTGTTAAATCGGGCTCAGTGATATTCATCTGATCTCCTTTGACTTATTATTTCACCCCCACCCTAACCCTCCCCCATCAATGGGGAGGGAATTTAAAATCGACATTAATTATATTATTTCCATTATCACCGGATCGGTGGAATCTATCCGGGTCCTCCACCTGATGTGGAGGGTTTAAATCGATACTAACTGGAAAGTTCTCTCCACAAAATCATATATAGGTTTACTATCTGTCATTAGTGATTTGTCATTTGTTTGTTCTTTGTCATTTGTCTTTTGTTATTTGTCATCATAAACATCAATATCCTGAAAATACTTTCTCTCACATTCCGGGCAAATACCATGAGAAAATTCAGCGCCGGAATGATCTCTGATGTAGGATTCGATCTGATTCCAATAACCTTTATCATCTCTTATTTTTTTACAGTGAGCACAGATAGGGAGCAACCCGCTTAATAGCTTTACCTTTTGCAGGTTCTCCTGAAGGTCTGAAATCAATTTTTCTTTTTCTTTTTCCGCCCTCTTGCGCTCCATGATTTCATTTCTTAACCCCAGATTCGCCTTTTCCAGGTCCAATGTTGTATCAGCCAGAGCGATGGCCTGACTGCGCGACTTGGTCAAAGACAAGACCATGCCAAATAACAGCAGGCTGATGGTGATGCCAAGCAATAAGATGTAGTTCATGGAGCCAGTTTCGATGTTTTCTTCAAAATGTTTTGAGGAAACGAAAGATAACAGCCAACGATGGCCGGCATATTCCAGGAATTGGTTAGTGGCAAAATGGTGACCTTTATGGTAGTAGTGAGATTTTTCCACGGTATCGCTGCGATATAGCAGGTTTTCTTTAAGCGGCGTATCACCATCAAAAATCTGAAGGTTAACGTACCCCTCCTTTTCGACCAGAATACCCTTCATGAAATCATTCATCCGAAAAGGGCTGTAAACATATCCTGTTAAAGCCTTACGTCTCTGTTCCTGGGTTTCGAGCAGTACTCCTTTGTGGTAAATCGCCAGGTAAATGAGAAATCCCGCCTGCATGTCCTTAATCGTTTCCTGGACCAGAGTAACCTTGCCGCTCAAGGCCGCTACTCCGGTGTCACGAGCCTTGATCATGGCTTCTCTACGGGTGGGTTCGGAGAACATGTCATAGCCAAAAGCCCGCTGATTTCGCCAATCAAAGGGTTCCAAGTAGATGATCGTGGTGTATTCCGGTCGCTGTCCAGCAGGTTCGATCGTGTATTGAGGGAAACCCTCGCCGCGAATCTGACGAAGGTGAGCCGCCATTTCAGAAGGAAGAATTCGTTTGGAAAAGCCAACCCCTTGAATTCCCGGATAATATTGATTAATTTGCAACTTCGTTACATAGGTCCGCCAATCCTCCCGAGTAACTTCGTCTGAAGTCGCAAAAAGCCCGCTCCCTCCTCGAAGCAAAAATTCATAGGCCTGGAGGCGCTCGTAAATGCCTGTTTCTATTGTCTTGACCCGAAAATCAAAACGCGCTTGAGCCCTTTTGGTCACTTCCCCCCTGGCGAAATGCCAAGCATTGAAAGTGATCAGTAAAGCCGCCGACAGAACAATCCAGGCGCCCCATCTGCCCATAAAGCCAAGAAAGTGAAAAGTCGAAAAGGAACCGGACGTCCGAGTAAAAATGTGACCAGACAGGTCCGGTGTATTCTTATCCTGCATCATTGGCTCTCCTTTTTTCAATCCATAATTCGTACTCAACTGATTTTCTTTTACCCCGGCCAGGATGGCTCTACCTCAACTTCTTCACCCATAAGCACTTCATGCAAAACTTTGCTCAATGATTGTGTTTCAAACGGTTTGGGCATTATACTACTAATGAAATCCCAAATTCTAAGCACCAAATAACAATTAAATTTCAAATTCCAAAAATCAATGACCGAAACTATTTGGTTTTTTCCAATATTATTATTTCTGGCAATGTTTTAACAAAAAGACGGACAACTTCAGCGAATTAATAATTTCTCTCCTCAAGATCATATACTGGTTTGTGATTTAGCATTTGTGATTTGTGATTTTTTTGTTATTTGTCATTCTCCCTTAACAAAAAAGGTACCGCTCATCAAATTCCCCCTTAACAAAGAGAACACCACTTAAATTCCCCCTTAGCAAAGGGGGCCAGGGGGTTGTTTGCCATAAGCACTAAGTAAATTTATTAAGTGTATCTTTAAAATAACGAATATAGAATTTCGAACAAGGAATTCCGAATTACGAATATTTTTTAT
>JAHITX010000046.1 GCA_018817425.1 Pseudomonadota bacterium | reverse complement strand
TTTGTTATTCTTACAACGTAAATAGACTGCTTCCGTGTGCTCTCTTTTAGATCGCAGACTCATGATTATCCATCCTTGGGAAGTTGGTAATCGATATCATCTGATCATGAGCTAACGATCATTTACAATAACCCTTTGGGTAGCATTTTGTTTGAATCAATTTACTAACATCCTCTTGCAATTTTATTCACAAGCTCCACGTTCTCAAGCCATAAAGCCTCCTGCGTGCAACTGCAAACGCATAAACCGCACCCTTCACATTTCTCTTTTACTATGGCTACTGTATCATCTATTACTTTTATTGCGCCCCAATTGCAGACCTCTTCACACACACCACAGCCAGTACATTTTCCCTGATCCACTGAAACCAGTATCTTACCTTTTGTCTCTCCGTAGGTCGCAATAGCTTCGTCAAAGGCAAGCAGTTTTGGAAGGATAACTCCTTTCATTTCTTCAATTGAGCCGAACCCCTTAGAATCCATATAATCTGATATGTTTTTTTTGAATTCTTTAATTAACCCCATACCCTTCAGCATGAAAAGGGTTTGAATCTGTACGGAACTTGCTCCATACATAACAAACTCAACAATATCGCTCCAAGTCTGCGTTCCGCCAGAAACAGACACATGAATATCTTGATCTTGGCCTGCCTGACCTAAAAGGGCTACAAAATTTGTGTGTTTTGCCGCTTTAGAACCGGTCATGCCCACAGATGAGGGTATTACGGGCTCAATCTCATCAAGTTTTATACCCGGAGCTGCGGGGAAAGCCGTAGATATTGTGAACCAATCCAACCCTACTTTTCTGGGTATCTGCAAAGGAGACTGGTCTAATGGATTAAACATCATTTTCACTCCCAGCGGGATACCAACTGCTTTCCTGACTTCGCTGCAGACTTCTTCGACAATTGCAGGATTAAATGAGGCGCCGCCCACATAAGGATGCGGCAGCAAATAAGGCAAAGGGCAACCAAGTAGAATCTCAAGCGCTTCAGCGCCCGCCTCTTGAAACATCTTGGCCCCATTAATATACCCTTCAACAGATACTGCCACTAAACTGGCTATAACAGGGGTTTTAATCTCTTTAATGTTGTCTTTGAACCATTTTGCCCAAGCTTCAACCGGGATAGGAGATAAACCACACATGAAAACAAGCCCGTCTCCAGTTGAGTGAAAATTCGCCCTGGCATCCGGAAACAGGCCGGTAGCGTATGGTCTGACAACTTTTTCGTATTCTTTTTCCAGAAAACCGCTTTTTATTACAATGGCTCCTGCTCCATATTTGTCGCATCTCTTAATATCATCACCTGTCCTGGTTAAATGCCCAGATGAAATAATGACTGGATTTCCAAGCTCCAAACTTCCCATTTTTACTCTTAAATCAACCATCTTTTCCCTCCTTGATTAAATGTGAAATTATTTTTATTTGTAACTGCTTGTTACACTGATTGTATTATTCCGGAATGCAGGTTTGTTAAAAACTATTAGCCTGCCTTAAAAAAAATCGATTTACTTTATTGTATAAGCTTAAATCGTGCCAAGATTTCAATTCTATTTATTTTCATGGGTCGGGGAGCTCCCATAATCAAGACGATGAATGGATAATCCTTTGTAAAACTTTATGAACTCACGCTTAAGGTTTCGTGTTGCAAGCGCAAATAAACATTGAGCTATCAGTTTGTTAAGATTCAGTGGCTTTCAATCTCATGTTGTGTCAGGATAGGTGCTTGCCCTACGACTCCAAAATTTCTCAAATATCATAAATATTTTTCACGAATCCTTCATTACGCTCATATCAATGGCTCTCGCGTAATGCGCCAGTATTTCTAAATGATATCAACAAGATAAATATTTTTAAATACTAAATAAAATAATGCAAATAAATATTTATACTTTATTTAAGAAAATTATTTATTGTATATCATAAATATACAATATGGACGCTTTTTGGCCTTACTAAATATCATACAGATACAACCTCAAGCGCTTTAAATAGCACTTAATATCCATCAATTTATTTTGGAGATTAATACGGATTGCAGTTTTATGTAATACCGTATTAATATAATCAATGCAATTCATGCGCTTTTAGTTTTACT
>JAHITX010000045.1 GCA_018817425.1 Pseudomonadota bacterium | reverse complement strand
TCTCACGCATAAACTCTGAAAGGCTTGACCATTTGGATCTGTAGTGGGGAATATGATCTGGTGAAAAATTATTATCATTGCCGTAATAAAGAATGTAACGTTTTTTAACTTCTTCATCATTAAGATATGTTTCAGGATGCATTCTAACCAATAAATGGAAATGATTGCCCATGATGCAATATCCCAGAATATCGGCAAAATAGATTTTGCTCAATCGCTTGATAATATCAACCAGCTTGTCTTTTTCAATATCATTAAAAGGATACCCATCTAAAGCGGTTCTGGACATAACATGATATACGGTTTTTGATCAGGAACGATCATCCTTGCAATTCTCAGCATATGAATTCCTCACATTTTAAATTGGCCTTTAATATAAAATAGAAGCTGTAGTGTCAAGCATAATTCGCCTGTCCCTTTTATCTTATAACCAGTTCTGCCGTCTTTATCGGCAGAAACTGAATAGTTGGACGATCCGGTTGAACAGCCACTTTCTTTCAACAAAGAAAGTGGCATCAGCGACCTATTTTAATCAAGATGAGTCAAGAGCAGATTTGACCCCACGCCTCATAGTTCTCTTGGGATTCATACTTTTCGCTCGGAATCGATTTGTAGCAGCCCTGGAATAGATGACCGTTTTTTGCCCGCTTGACGTTGCAAGGGAGATATCAAATATTGAGAACTGCCCCCTATGTTTGCTCTCATTCTTCGGCTATTTTTCCACCGTGAAAGGTATGTCCATCTTTTTTTTGGTACGATAACTCAAAGATCTCCTTTCGGGCTTGCTCATTATCGACAATTGCTAAACGGAAAAATGGCTCTTCATTGGTTGAATCAACTTTTATAAAAGTGTCAACAGCGTTTGAAACCTGAATCTGAATTTTGTTTGCCCCCCTTTGGAAAGAACGTTTGCCGCTCCAAGATTGCTTCTTCAAGATATCTTGGCCGCAAGTAACTTCATGCTGACCTTCTGGCAAATCGAAATACCTGAATACTTCCCAGACAATTTCATAAGCCGTGTCATCAACAGTACATAGGGTCGCGTTTTTTACTATACCAATTCCAAATTGAACCGATCTCTTCGTAGATGTGTTTGTTCGGTAGATAAACAGTCTGCCGTTACCATCTGCTGGCGGCGCCAGTGTTGTTGCCATCTTGCCATAAGTTTCGCCAGTTACCCAGGATTTAGCCATTGAGTCAGCCAGCATCCCAGCACAGCCGGTAAGAAAAGTCAGTGTGCAGATTACGATTGTTAATCCCAAAAACAATTTAATTGAAAATCCGACGGTTTTACTGCAACTCAGAGGGAACATTAGCTTTTTCAATCTTACTCTCCTTAATATGTGGTTTTTACTGAAGAATATATCCGCCTAACTTTTTCGAAGCCTGGGGTCAAACAAGGACGATGGGTCAGGTCTCAAAATTTGTCAAGTTAGTTCATATTTCATGACCCCGATAGCAGACCCCGATAGCACTTTTAAAGCGGTTAAAGAAGAAATCTCCAACAGCTTTCGTTTGCGCTTCTTAATCACTAATCAAGGATTTGACACAGATCTTTCAGATCTCTTTGACAGCGATCTCTTTTATTACTTTGAGATATGGCAGTTATAGGGTACATTGAAGAATGTCGGATAACCGTATGACAGCCTGCATCTTTAAGCATAGACATTAACCTTATCACATCGTACTTCTGGCCCGCTTCAAATACAAGTTTACACTTGCCGACTCTATTTTGTGGTCGAGGTGTATAACTTTGGTAAAAGTAATCGACTTCATGTTCACCTGGACTTACGTAAACAGCCGGGCCAAAGGGAGTTACTATCCCGTCAATTGATAATATACGTCTAAACTCCTTAAAACTACCTGTACCTTCTACCCTTGCTAATTCGTTCTGCGGGATATTGCTAAGATGTTTTGGTATAAACACTGATGCAGAACAACCAGCTATAAATACTATACACAAAACAAGAACCGGCGTAATTATTGTTGCCAACGTTTTCACAATAAGCCTCCGCATACCCTTTCTTAAGCCATCTGTTTATACCCCTTAATCACGATTATTCAATTCACCCGCTGCCTTCAAATGTTGTATTTCGGCATAATCCTATTTTACGATTTTACTGCAAAAAACCAGGTCGGTGTTGCATATATAAATTTCTGCCATTTGTTCAGCTTTAACAGGAGCCTTAACAATATAATAATCATTAACCCTGTCTATTTCATAGTGCCAACTTATTTGCTCAAGACACTGTTTATTAAAATCATGCAGTGTTTTATGGATTAACATCGCATTATTTATACTAAGATTCTCTCCCTTGTAGTAACTCTGGGATTTTCTGAGATTTATAGTTCCGACTACTCCTATTCTTCCATTGTGTATTATAATTTTTGATTTCTCGTTCATTTCCGACTTTGCCCATGACCCTCCGGCATAAGATATTAATATCTCTAAGGGGCCTTCGATTTCGTTTAGATATTTACTATCATTCCAGCCTTTATGTATTCCAGAATAATATTTTACATTTCGATCTTCAATGAGCTTAATTGTTATTTGTTCCTTTGACATAACATACATAGTCCCGCCCCTAAATTCCCATGTTAACGGCAAGCCAACAACAGGGATTTCCACATTGGGCAGAAAGCAGAGTTCTGTTATCTTTGGGCCAGTAGCACAAGAATTTACAAAGCATAACAACAATAAAGAAAACGCAATTAATAAGATGTTTTTCATCCACATGATGAGTTCCCTCCTAATTTGCTTTTAGTAGCCGAACGCCCCTAATCAGTGATCCGGCCTTTTAGGACCGCTGAATTAGGCAGGGTTTGTGATTATTTCATAATTTCTCAAAAAGTTCGGGCGTTGGGCCTGGCTGTGGGAGATATTTTCTAATCTTTTTTCCCGATCATGACGCCGCCGTTTCTCTCAACAAATGGCATGCCTGCTGCTTTCATCCATGATTTGACTTCCGACTCGGTAAATGTGTCGCCACCGGGAGTATTTACTAACATGTTCAAGGCAAAAATAGCGTCAAACGCCGGACTGGTGCGGTCGTCATTCATAATAAAATCCGAAAAGAAAAAATAGAAGAAAAAATAGGGGTCAAGTCCGCTTTTGGCTCTTATTAGACAAATTAATAAGTTCATTTATACGACGTTTCCTTAATGATTTATCAGTCTGAACTGCTTTTGAACCCGTTCAAGAATACTGCTTATAAAACTGTTTTTTCAATGCTAAATTACCTGCCTATTTGTTTCATGTTATTCCGCCGGAAACCCTCTGAAGAGACAAATCGACGCATATTTTTTTAATTATTATAAAATAAAACGAAACACAAGAGCCAAAAGCGGACTTGATAATCATATAAAGGGTTAAGTTCATACACAAGATTTAAAAATATTAAGACACCTCCTTATCCATAGGTGTTAAACTATGGAACCAGTTCGCATAAGCGTAACGAGATATTATTAACTTTTTGGATTTCGGAAGTGTCTTATGAAAGCATACGCAGGAATCGATTTACATTCAAGCAATAATTTTATCGGTATTATCAATGAACAGGATCAAAGATTATTTCAGAAGAGGTTACCGAATGAATTGGGGGCTGTCTTGCAGGCTTTGGAGCCGTTTAAGGAATCTTTAGAAGGCGTTGTTGTTGAATCGACCTACAACTGGTATTGGATAGTAGACGGTCTGGAGCAACAAGGATATAAAGTATCTCTGGCGAATCCTTCAGCAATAAAGCAATATGAAGGTCTAAAACACACAGACGACAAATGGGATTCATTCTGGCTGGCTCATATGAAAAGATTAAATATACTGCCAACAGGATATATATATCCAAAAGAAGAACGGCATGTGAGAGATACACTGAGAAGAAGACTCTTGTTTGTCCGACACAGGACATCTCATATTTTAAGCCTCCAGAGCGCGATTACGAGAAATCTTGGCACAAAGATGTCGGGAGTGAAAATCAAAAGACTTAATGAGCAGAGTGCTGAAGAATTGTTTAGCGATCCTTTCTTAATCTTGACGGCAAAAAACCATATATCCGTAATAAATTTTTTAAGCACTAGGATTAAGGAGATTGAGAAGGCGGTAACATCCCATGTGAAGATCAAGCCGGAATTTAAACTTCTTCTTACTTTGCCTGGTATTGGGATTATCCTGGGGTTGACGGTCATGCTTGAGGTTGGAGACATAAAGAGATTTGCT
>JAHITX010000044.1 GCA_018817425.1 Pseudomonadota bacterium | reverse complement strand
TGTTGACCGTATACTCGACAAAGGTATCGTAATTGATGCATGGGTGAAAGTATCTCTGGTTGGGATTGAGCTGCTTTCCATCGAGGCAAGAGTAGTTATTGCTTCGGTTGAGACTTATCTCAAGTACGCCGAGGCGATTGGCCTCACAGCCAGTGCAGCTGCTCCGGCATAAGACTGATAGATGATTGAAGAGGATGCCCATGAGGCTGGAGCTTTTGATGCGCCGGCTTTCATGGGTGTACCGGTTTTAGAAGAAATTGAAGGAGAATCATCATGGGTAATCTGACCAATGATATGAACCGTTTGCGCGGGGAGGTTGATGCTTTGCGGGGTGCCCGTGGCGCGCTGGTGCAGGATTTAGCGCGTGGGAGCAGGGATCTGTCCTCAACGGTTTCAGCCATGCGGGCCGATTTTGCCGCTGCTCATGCCGCTATGGCCAAACAAACCCGTGGGGAGCGGGAGGCTTTTGTGGTTGCCGGGATCAATGAGGTGAACTCCCTGATAGGTGCCTTTTCAAGAGACCGGGCTGATATGGCTCTGAAGGGGACACATTACCGGAAAGTCTTTTTATCAGAAATGGGAATACAGGTTTTGTGCATGTGCAAAAATACTGCGGATGATCTGATGGGAGCCCGGCTTGTCTGGCGTGTCCGGAATCCGGAAAAGTTCAGGTTTGTTCCGATGAAGAAGGAGCCTGTGATCGTAAAATCCATATCGCACACGGTCGAAGCAGCAGTTAAGAAGACAGCGGCAGCGCCTGAGGTTAAGGTAGAAAAGCCGTCGGTTGTAACGGTGCCTGAGTTCAAGGAAAGCAAGCCACCGGTTACATTCAGGAAACCTGAGAAAGAAGAAGAAAAAGTGAAGACGATAGTAATGCCCAAAGAATCGGTGGCCAAAACACCCAAGGTTAAAACGCAGGTTCCTGCTTTTGCTTCTGTGGAAATTCCGAACCCAAAAGAGAAAAGTTGGCAGTATGGAAAGCCGACTAAAACTTTAATCAAGAGAAAACGGGATAAAAAATAATGTCCAGAGTTTTCCTGAACGGAAAAAGATTAAATTATACATTTCCGGTGTTTATATGAAAGGGAGGATGCCCAAGTCTGAATTCGGTGGTGTTTGCATGAGGAACTGACCTGTGACTTTTGCTTTGATCAGGGCAGAGATCCCTTCGATATAATTCTTTCTTTTCAATTTTAAACAGTGAGGATGGGTGTTGGGAAAATTCAGGAAGGAGATATAAATTTATGAACAAGAATGCCGTAAGAATTGTCAGTACATCAACCGCGCGCGAATTAGTTGGGGAAGACAGTGTTCAACCAGAGCCCAGCGATAGTTTTATCACTTCTCCCTATGTAGAACAGGTTGCACAGCGGGCTTTAGCTTATCTGGTGGCTGGTTATCCCGTTCATTTTTCCGGTGTATCAGGAACGGGAAAGACGACCATGGCCTTTCATGTGGCATCTAAACTGGGACGACCTGTCACACTGGTCCACGGAGACGATGAATTCGGCAGTTCCGATCTGGTAGGCAAGGATTCCGGATACCGTAAAAACAGACTGGTCGACAATTATATCCACTCGGTCCTGAAGACGGAGGAAGAAATGAAAAGTCTCTGGGTGGACAACCGTTTGACCACTGCCTGTGAGCGAGGGGAGATCCTTATTTATGACGAATTCAACAGATCCAAGCCGGAGGCCAACAACCCGCTTCTCAGTGTTCTTTCAGAAGGAATTCTGAATCTGCCTAAGCTACGCAGCTCAGGTGAGGGATACATGTCCGTGCATCCCGAGTTTAGAGCTATTTTTACGTCAAACCCCGAAGAATATGCCGGAGTTCATAAGACCCAGGATGCTCTGATGGATCGTATGATTACCATTCATCTGGAACACTATGACCGGGATACGGAAATCATGATTGTCAGGAAGAAATCGGGACTTCCCCGGATAGATTCCGAGCGGATCGTGGATATCGTAAGGGAATTGAGGAGCTTCGGGGTGAACAACAGTCGTCCGACAATTCGTGCCGGGATTGCCATAGGCCGGATACTTGCGTCTCAGAAGCGGCGTGCCCGTGGAGATGATGCTTTTTTTCAGATAATCTGCCGGGATGTGTTGGCTACGGACACCGCCAAGATTACTCGTGGTGGCCAACCGGTTATGACTCAGAAGGTAGAAGAAGTAATCAGCAAATTCTGCGGGTCAGTTAAAACGGCCAAGGAGAAAGTTAAAGAGGTTTGCCAATGACAAAAAAAATTTTGAGAGGTGTACAAAATCTCAAGACTCTAAGCGGTAGTGCGGATGAAAAGGCTATTCCTTACAAGGCTTATATGAAACTCAGTATTCTGGAGATGGAAAAGTTCCGTCGGGGAAAAGAGAGAGAGAGCGCTCAGGAAAGGATGCGTCATATCGATCAGCGCTTCGGGGACATCGAGGAGGAAAGGCAGAAAATTATTGCCACACTTGAATCCAACGGTAGTCGGCGGCTTGTGATGCCGGGCACTGAGAAGTCAGCGAAGGCGGTGTCCCGCAAAACGACAGGGCCGTTTAAAATCAAATACTAAAAAAAAGAAAGGACAAAAAATGAAGATAAATTGTCTATCTTGCGGGCATAATCTTGATCTTGATGAAGAGACTTACAGCGATTATGAAGGGCAGGTCAAGTGCTATGCATGTGGTGCCTTGTTGGAGATAAATCTGGTGGAAGGTCGAATCAGGTCTGTAAATATTTTGAAACAAAATAGATACGCTACCGCTGAGGCATAATCCTGACGGTTATTCCGGATAATTGCCTGTTTTTGCAAAGAATAGAATGAAGAAGTGATGTCAGGTGAAGCGATCCGGGTGCAAAAACGGGTATTGGTGTCGTAAACTCAAGAGTTGGGGCATGTCAGGGTCATTTATTCCGGGGAAGAAAATAGAATAAAGGGGAGATGGTAACATGGGCAGTAAAGAAACAAATAATGGGGGAAAATATCTTTATGCCATCATTCCGGCGGCAGTGGACAGGGAATACGGCGATATCGGCATTGACGGGGAGTCGGTTTATCTTATTACGGATAACCATGTTTCTGCGGTGGTCAGTAATTTCAGCAATGGGAAGATCCGCCCGGAACGCCGTCATATTGCGGCCCACCAGTCTGTTTTAAAATACCTTATGAAAGAAGAAACGCCGTTGCCTATAACTTTCGGCGTTATCGCAGAAGGGATAAAAGAGATCAAACGAATCCTGTCACTCAACCGAAAATCCTTTGCCGAACAGCTTCGCCGCGTACATAGCAAGGTTGAGATGGGATTAAGGGTCGCATGGGATGTGCCGAATATTTTTGAGTATTTTGTTAACACCCATGCAGAGATACGGGTGGCGAGGGACCAATTCTTAGGGAAAAGCCGTGTTCCCACTCAGGAAGACAAGATCGAAGTGGGGCGTCTTTTTGACCGTGTTCTCAAAGAAGACAGGGAGGAACTCACAGACAGAGTAGAAACGATTCTGTCTCCGGCCTGTTTTGAAATCAAACGTAATGTTCCCCGAATTGAACGGGATATTATGAACTTGGCTTGCCTGGTCGATAGGGAGGCGGTAGAGAAGAATTTTGAGGCGGCTATATTCGAGGCGGCTCGCGGATTTGACAATAATTTTTCTTTCGATTTCAATGGCCCCTGGGCTCCTCATAATTTTGTGGATGCTGAACTCTGCTCATCCTGATCCGTTTACCGGATGTAGTTTCATATACACCATTGACCCGATGGGAAGGAGGGTACAAATGTTCCTGATTGACGACATTGTTTTGGCACCTATGAAAGGCATCTTATGGATATTCAAGGGAATCAATGATGCAGTGGAAGAAGAACGGGCGAACGAGGCCGGGGACATCACTGCCAAGCTTAGCGAACTCTATATATTGCTGGAGACAGGACAGATGACGGAGGCGCAATTCGATGCCGAAGAAAAGGTCCTCCTTGACCGTCTCGATGCCATTAAAGAAAGGGTTGAAAATATGGAGGATGAGGAATCTGAGTAATAGGTTATTTCCACGAAAAAAGCGTCATAGAAAGAGAGTTTCTCCGGGGCTAAGTTGTGCCCCCTCAATTTGAAGGCTCTGGAATTTGAAACGCTTGCTTATTCCCATACATTTGGTTTTTCCTTACCACAATATTAGCTATCATGAAGCCCAAATTGGGCATTTGATATTCAATTGGAATGATCCAAAAGTGAGGTTAAAATGAACAAGCTCCTCACGAACATTAAATCTGAAGTTCCTAAGGATACTGATTTACGCAGTTGGGCCGAGAAGATCGCTCGGGAAAAAGTGCCTCGGTCTTCGGAAAATCAGGACAAACAGAAATGAGCTATCAGTGATTTATGCTAAGTCGATAGAGCCAGTTTCAAAACGTCCCATTTTGGCCGATCTCTGCGTTGGGCTCAAATTTCAATCCTCGAAATACTCAATGTATTCCTGCGGTTGAAATTTTCGCCCGCCTTGAGCTTGACCAAACTGAAACGTTTTGAAAGTGGCTCGATAGTTTTGTTTTAATGTTTTTTCGTGCATTATTTGAAAATCTTCCTCATAAGAATCAAACCGATGGCATTTTTGTACGTTTATTCCATTCCGATCCATAAAAATAAAATGAATGTCACCGCCTATTCCCAATCGCTTCGGTAAAGGCAATTTTAAATCTTCTTCACGTTGAAATTCCATCAGTTTAATAAAGCTATTAGGCAACTTGAAATTACTTTCAAACTCAAATTTTATGGCCGGTTTTATTCCAACGCCATTCAAAATTTCCTCAGGCATCCAGTTGTTATTTGAACGATAGGCATAACATACAAATATATCTCTGTTTTGTGAGTAGCCAAAATGATAAATAGTAGTTGATGAACCATTCATTTGCGGGTAATGTGCAGAAATCTTATGAAGGCAATCGGGTGTATATTGGTTAAGATCGTCAATGTCTGTTCCCAATATGTTGCTGCGAGCCTGTGCCATCCATTCAGAAACAAGCAACCCGAGTCCTGTACCTGTCACGATTGTATGCAGATGTGGCAGTAATATGAATTTTGTCATATAAGCGTAAGGTTTGCGATCGTCAGATTCTAATGAAAGAGTATCTATAGCTATACAAACATGATCCTTTTGAATTATGTAATTAAGTGCTGTCACGGTTTCACCTCAAAAATATAATTTTGAATTGAAGAACCGGAAATATTTATAAAGGTACTATTTTAAAATCCCTTTACTTTGCATGATGATAACCCAAAAAAATATGGGTTTTACCGGTTCCTTTTAAATAATATCTTAGGATTTTATGTAGTAATAAAAAGTTACATTACAAACAATGAATTATCCATATACTTTTGCCATACTAATATAAGACAACCTACAAATAGCATACAGATTTGCTGAATAATGATTTTTTTTATTCTTTTGGATGGACGCATAAGCACTCATAAACAAACAGAGCAGATTTATTACAATTATATTATGAAACTTGCTTAACCCGCTTCAGAATAAGGGATGATGTGGATATTTGCAATTTAGTGCGTCATGTCAATTTGAAATCAAGTGCCTCTCTTATTGTTTTTGCAATTTCTTTTATGCGGTATGGCTTTTTTATATATGCGTAAGCGCCACGATTTAAGGCTTGCTTTACCCTTTCTGTTTCAGAAAATCCGCTACAGATTATGACCTTCTGGTTTGGATTATTTTCAAGAATTTTTGTGCATGTTTCCAAACCGTCAATCCCCGGCTCCATGATCATGTCAAGCAGGATAATATCGGGAGTCTTTTTTTGAAGATATTCTAACGCTTTTTCTCCACTTGATACGGCTTCCACGCTGTAGCCCAGATATCCAAGCAGGCTTAAGGCAATATCCTGCTGCTCTTTTACATCATCAACTACAAGGACATTTTCTGAACCATAATAAGATTCAAATGAAAAATCTTCAGCTTCGATTTTTACGGGATCTCTGGTAACGGGAAAGTAAATATCGAACCGGGTTCCTCCTTCTTTCCTGTTTGTAATATCTATGTATGCTTTATGATCTTCAACAGTACCCCTGACTACTGTCATGCCAAGCCCGGTTCCGCTTCTTCCCATCTTCTTTTTTGTGTAAAAAGGCTCAAAAATTTTTGATCTGTCTTCTACGGAAATTCCAATTCCTGTATCCGACACGCTCAAAATCGCATAATCACCTCCCGGAATATTTTGAAACCCTTTGTAAAGCTGGTCCAGATGGAGGTTTTGTGTGGTTATAAGCACTTCGCCTTTCCCGTTCTGAATTGATTCACTGGCGTTTGCCATAAGATTCATCAGGACTTTTGTAATATGGAAAAAAGAACCCTGGTTGTTAAGAATGTCCTGCTCCAGATCCAGTTTATATATGATGTCAGAGTGATATTCCACCATTTTTTTATGCTCAGGAGTCTTAAGGTATTCGTTTACTATATGATTGAGGTTAACCGCCTCTTCTACGGTAACACCCCTTCTTGCAAGTGTTAAAAGATCCTGTACAATAGCAGCGGCCTTTTCACCGGATTTCATTATCTGCAAAAGAGGTTCTGCCATGGGATTGCCCGGGGGCATGTCAAGAAGAAGCAATTCAGGATATCCGACCAGGCCTCCAAGGATATTGTTCAGATCATGTGCCACTCCACCGACAAAAGTACCTATAGCTTCCATTTTTTGAGCCTGCTGAAGCTGCGCCTCGATGCGTTTTCTATCGGTGATATTTCTTGCAAAAGCACAACAGTATTCCTGGCCCTTAAACCGGACATAATTGAAATTTGCTTCAATAGGAAAGATCATTCCTGTTTTGTTGCTAAGCAACGTTTCTCTGGTAGCAGCTTGTTTGTCCTTAATATCTGTCCAGTGAGCGTTCCATGTATTCTTATTAGACTTAGGATTAACTAAATTTACATTTTTTAACTTAAGCTCATTAATCGTATATCCCAAAGATGTGCATGCTGCATTATTAGCATAAATAAATTGTCCTTCGGAATCAATCCAGAAGGCCATGTCTCCCATATGGCCAACGGCATATTGTGTAAAAAGAAGTGCATTATCTCTTTCCTGTATTTGCGCAAGCATATTGTTGAATCCTTCATAAAGTGTGCCCAGTTCATTGGAATATCGTGTTTCTACCCGGACGGAGTAGTCTTTTTCTGCTGATACCTTTTCCATTGTCTTCGAAAGTTTTAGTATGGGATCCGATATGCTTTTTTGAAGTTTAACAGAGAGAAAATAGGCCTGTACAGCACAAATACACAGAATTGCAGTACAGAAAATAATATTCCAGAATATTTGTGTATAAAGACTCGCCTGATTTGCGCACACATAGATTCCACCCTGGTATTCTTTCTCAAAATTAATTGCGCTAAACATACAGAGATGTTTTTTATGAAACATATATGAAGCGTCCATGTAGGTGGACCAGTTTGAATCAAATTCTAAAAATCCATCAAATTTCAAGAATTTCTCGGGGGCGGATGTTTTTCCCCCGATGTTTTCACGAAAATATTCCGCAAACAAGTTTCCGTTTACATCAGTAATACAGGCGTAACTAACATCGGGCTCTGTTTTAAAAGCAGATAATGTTTCTGTGGCAGCCTTTTGGTCTTTAAATATAATGGCTGCTTTGCTGTTTATTCCGATAGTATTTGCAAGAGTTGATAGTTTAGCGATTGCTGCGCGCTTAGATGAGATAATATTGGCTGATACAAAGCCAATAGATGCCGCAAAAAGAGAAATTATGCTTATAAACATAATAATGGCTATCAGTTTGTGCTTTATCGACAGGTTCTTGATTAATTGCATATCATCCTGTAATTCTTATATTAATGATTAATTTCTCTTGCCAGCGACAAAAGATCCGATCTGATTTTAAGACCGGACTCTTCTGCTGCCTTTAAATTAATATCAAAACGTATTTTATTTTCTACTTTTACAAGCCCTATTATGCCGCCTTTTTCTGTAAAATTTATCATATCGCTTATGGTAAGTATTTCTTTATGTTTTATAGTAGTTAATATGCCTGTGAGATTGTTTTGCTCAGAAGCGCTTATAAAAATAACATGGCAGTCCCTCATTTGTTTTGTGTTTGACAAAGTTTTGACGCTAAGCTTTTTACCCTTTACGGTTTTATCCTCAATAGCCATAAGTTCTTTAGCCACTTGATTATAGCCAAGTATGCCTATTACAAACAATTGGTTTGTTGCGGCATTATCAGTTGAGGCAGGCCATTCGACAAATTTGGCAAAATTATAAATAAAAGCAGCCTTCAGCTTGGATTCCATTGTTGATGCTTCTGACCCATAGCTTCCTGATATTGGGATCAATACAGATATCATCAGACTCAGGATAAAAAGAAATATATATTTTATTGCTCTATATGCCATATTATGAGCGAAATCCGCACTATAGTATTTAATTGTTGATGTAAAATCATTAAAATATGATACATATGCTGCTAAAAAAACCAGGTTATCTTAAGGTAAAACGTACGCTCCACCTCGGTTGTAGCAAAATCCATAAAGTCTTCCTTAAATTCCGCGTGTTGGCTGTCAAAAATATTCTGCCCTGCAATAGATAATTCAAGGTTATTTGTGGGTTTCCATCCCAAGCGGGCATCTATCATACAATAGCTGTCAATATTGAAAGTCCTAAGATCGTCAACATAACGAAGCCACAGGTCCAGCTCCAGATCCATGGGAAGATTCATGTAAGATCTAAAAGAGAATTGATGCTTTGGAGCCGAGGTTTCAAGAGTTTCAACAGTAGAACTTCCTATAGACTCCGTCAGGTTCATATGTAAAAAGGAGTACGCCGGTTTGATTTTCCACCATAAAAGTGGTTTCCATTCCGCAGATGCTTCTATGCCGTAAGTATGACCTTGAGTTTCATTACGAAGAATAATAGGTACCACCATGTGGGGTGGAAGAGGAGAGTCTTCAGAATATGCAGATGTATAATCCAAATCAGATGATCTGAGATTTTCATATTTATTATAGAAAGCGGCTATATCCATGGAAAGTGTTTCGCTTATCTGATTTCGATACCCTATTTCATAGGCATACAGGGTCTCGGATTTGAAATCATCGTTGCTAAATGTTGATACAATCATGGGAAGACCTGATGTATTTGGAAAAACACCGGGGGGGATTACATTAAGATTAGTGCGCGAATCGTGTTCGACTCTTGAAGGCGTTCTCACTGCCTTTGAAAACGACGCCCATATTGAGTTTTGTTTATCCGGAGTCCAGAGTGCCCGGATATTGGGCTGGAATTCAAAACCGCTATAGTCATTGTGTTCAAACTTTGTGCCAAGGGTAAGACGAAGATAATCTTGAACTATTGTGATATTATCCTGAATAAATACGCTTAAAAGGTCATCAGTGCGACTGGCAGGGTCAACAGATATCATAAATGAAGATTCTATATCATCATCTATAATCCGGTACCCAAGACCCCATATGATTTCATGTTTTTCCCAGGGAATAAATCTGTGTTGAAAGTCCAGATCATATGTATCTCTTGTAATATTGAGTACAGGCTGCTGTTGTCTTGTTCTGTCATAATATATCTGTAGTTTGATATCCGATTTGTTCGATAAAGTCCGGTTCCACCGTGAAAGAAAGTTTACGCCATCGGATTTTGCGACTTCATTAAAAGTGTTCGAATAGGGTGCTGTTAAAGATTCAATAGTAATTGTCTGGCCTGCATCGACACGGTAGCTATTTCCCTCAAACATAAAGGAATCCGCAGCTGTTGGGTTCCAATCCGTTCGAAATCCTAATGTGCAAGTATCCCAGTCATCTGCTGCATCATGACCCGATACAAATTTAGATTCATCCCTGTCGGAATATTTACCAAAGATGCGGTAGTGAGCGTTTTTGCCAAGCGTATCTCCGGAACGAAAATTTATAAATCCTCTCTCTTCCTTTCCGGCTCCGGTGCTAATGAGCGAGCCGGTTGTATCTTTGGTGTTTTTGGTAATGATATTTATAACGCCGTTTACGGCATTTGCCCCCCATAATGCGGCGCCAGGCCCGCGGATTACTTCTATTCTGTCAATGTCTTCAAGAAGAGTATCCTGAATATCCCAGAAAACACCGGAAAAAAGAGGCGAGTAAAGCGTACGTCCATCCATCAATACAAGCAGCTTGTTAGAATAACGGCTGTTGAATCCACGTGAAGATATGGCCCACTTGTTTGCATCAATTTTGGCAACCTGTAAGCCTGGAACCATACGCAAAGCCTCGGCAATAGAGGTCACCCCGGAGCGTCTTATATCTTCCTGTGTTATAACAAAAGCTGCTGCTGCGGTATTTGCTATTGTCTGGCTTTTTCTGGAACCCGTGGTAATTTCAATTTCCATAAGGTCCCTGATATTTAGTTCTGTCAGGTCGGTGGAGGATTTTGAATCCGCATCATATATTCCAGCTAATATTGTGCCAGGTAAGAAAGCTAAATAAAAACATAACAAAACCTGAATGAATTTGTGATTTAAAGATCTGTTTGCATAATTAATCATTTTCCTGAAACGAAAGTAAGCTTTTTCCATATTCTATTATTATCCCAAAATAAAAACGTTGCTGATTTATGACAAGCCATAGGTTTTGACTTGAAATCCACAATTAGTATGCCAGCAGAATAAATTGAGACAGTATATGGATGGAATTATTTTAAATTGCAATATAACATTATAAGTTTTTTTTTGAATCTATGAAAATTTGGAATCCCGGCACCCACAATTATTTGGGTGGCAGATAGAATATGATCTTCGGTGATTCCTTTATTAATCACGTCACGAATACGATGTGAGCCGCCATCTGGAGCAATTGTTGCGGTTTTACTTCCGCAGCATAAACACTTTCCGATGGCAATAGCGTTTTCGTGAGAAGCTGTCTGAAGATGAAGCGATGCGGGAGTGGAATCGGTATTTATAGCGTAAGCGATT
>JAHITX010000043.1 GCA_018817425.1 Pseudomonadota bacterium | reverse complement strand
TCGCTACTTTTGCTTTAAACGTTGCTCCATGATTCCTTCTTAATTTCTTCATTTTACCGCTGCTCCTTTCTATATTTTAAAATCAATTTAGAACAGCTTTACCACTTAAGCAACTGTACAGTTTTTCCCGACCAGCTCTTGGCATAGTCTGAATGGTTTGTGAAGATGGGGTTAATTAAGCGCTTACAATTAAACACTTACTAGTTGCCAGGAACCGGAGGCATGTTCTGCCTGCCATAAGGCATAATTTTTTTGCAGATTCATCCACAAATCGGATGAAGTATCAAAAGCACGTGATAGACGAAGAGCCATATCAGGGGTTATCGCTCCCCTCTCATTTATGATTTTAGATAATGTCTTTCTTGATACACCAAGAATCGAAGCCAATTCAGTAACAGTGATGGAAAGTGGAACCAAATAGTCTTCTTTAATAATTTTGCCTGGGTGTGTTGGTTGTCTGATCATTTTTTTCATGTCACTCACTTTATTAATGGTAATCATCAGAGCCAGTTTCAAAACGCCCCATTTTGGCCAATCTCTGCGTTGGGCTCAAATTTCGCACGAAGTGAAGCATTAGCGCTATCCTCGAAATACTAAATGTATTCCTGTGGTTGAAATTTTCTCCCGCCTTTAGCTTGACCATACTGAAACGTTTTGAAAGTGGCTTACATATATAATGTTTGCTGGTAGCAGTTTATTTCAGCCCTTACTGTTTAAGTTTTGATAAAAAAATGGGTGCGAAACTTGAGTTGTTAGAATAATATCTTCAGACCCACATTAAACATATGCGACGTATAGCCATCGCTGTTCCGGAGCATACAGTCATAATCAAGAGACCCGGTTATTTTTTTACTGAATGCGGCTTTCAGACCCGCACCCAGAAGTACAGAGTTTTTGGCCCTATCCCGGCCTGAAATGTCGAAGGAAGGTCCGGCCGCGGTAAGCCGGCAACGAAGCGATTCCGAATCTGCCAGGTAATCATGATCCCACCGGGCCCGTAATTCAGTGATCAGAACAGATTTTTCAAGCTTAAAGAACCTTGTGACGTGGAAGCCCAGCAGGCTCAGCAGTGAATCTGAATTACGGGAATCGATCTTCAGGTCTGCCGCACCCGCACCGTGTTCCCCGTAGCCTTTCTCGTGAAGATAGACATATCCTATCCCCATGGTCGGGCCGAATCTCCAGCGGTCAATGGTCCAGTCATGACCGGCGTTTATGGAAGCAAAATAGTCTTGTCCGTCATGTTTGCTGAAGGCAGTTCGGTTCAGGAAAGCAATCGAACGCTCCGAGTCAAACCGGTTCTGCCCGAAGCCGATCGCTATCTCCACATAGTATCCACCGGCCTGGGCTGCATCGTCCCACAAGGCGTAAAGCAGACCTCGATATGAATCAATTTCGCTGATGCTCCGTGAGGCGGCCTCTTCAAGTCGTTCTTCGGAAAATACTCCTGCCACACCGCCCCTCAGGCTGTCATTGATCCGGAACTCAAGCCCCAGCATAAAACCCCACACACGTTCCCGAAAGGCAGGGCTCTCGGATGTGTCCTTGTATTTGGCATAGGATCCCAGGGAGTTGAACCACATGCCGGGATTGGAGATCAAGGACGCCTCTTCAGCCTTGCTGCTGTTTCTGGGCTCTTCCGGCAGCCCCATGCCTGGCATCCAATTATCAACAGAGGCCAACATCAGTCCCTTGAAGCGGGTTTGGCCTACCTCCGGATTGCGGTGACTCCGCAGGTTCCTTCCGCGAATACGAATGTAGTCCATGCTCCTGTGAGCATTGGCCAGTGCCGTAGAGCTTGCCCCGGCATGAAGCTTTGGCATCAGATCGTCCATAGCATCCCGAACGCCTCCAAGGCTCAGCGTGTCAACCTGATTGAGAACAACGGCCATGTCGCCGACAGCTGGAGGGCGGACCTGATCCATGACACTGGCCACACTGGTCTGGTTATGATCCGCCGCCAGTGACTGATAGCTGTTTCGGGTTATGCTCATGGACAGTGCATTGGGGGATAGACTGCTCAACGCGGCATTCAGTACTGCCGGGGTGTCAACCTGGTCAAAGGCACCCTGGAGCGTGCCTGCGGTCAGAAATGTGTAATCGCCTGCAGTAGCGTAACCGTATGGCACAACCTGTAGTGTGCCTCCCTGAATATCGGCCGTGCCTGTGACCGCCAAAAGATCGGAGACGCCACTGCCCACCTCGGTTTCCAGAACCGCACCGGCAGTGTGGGTGTAGTCCCCGGCAACGGTGAGGGTGCCGATGGAGTTGCCCGGTGCTACCATGCCCTGATTGAAGACATTGCCCGTAAGTATCCCATACCCCCCCAGCGTGCCAGAGGCTTCAACAGTTGTCGGTCCGGAAATAGCGCCGTTTATCCGCAGCCGGCCTCGCTGGATGCCGATGGAACCAAAGGCTGAACTCCCCGTAAGGGTCCAGTCCACACCGGACATTTTCAGTGTCTCAACACCGAGGAAAACCTCATCCTCAGTGCCGGTGCCCTGCAATTCCACATAGTCATCATTTCCATCAAGGCTTACAAACCCCAACAAAGCCGAACCCGTCTGGAGGATCAACCGCATATTAAAAAAACCATCAGAGTAGATAGAGTATGGATCAGGCCCTGACGCCAGGATACTGCCGCTGTTTACAATGGTCGCATCAGCATATGCGGCTACCCCGAATGCGTATCCTGAATCCGCTGTGGCTTCGATGCGGCCGGTGTTGGTGACACTCGAGGGTCCGCCACTGAGTAAGATTCCTGTTGCGGATTTACTCGAAGCGTTTGCGATGATCCGGCCGTTGTTGACAACAGTGCTGTGTAAGCGGCTGTCGGTCCACACGCCATATGCCCTGGCATTCACACCCTCGGCCCCGGCAGTAATCTGCCCATTGTTTTGAAGATCAACCTCACTGCCGCCGTTGAACAGCAAAACACCATACGCCAGTGCCTGATCGTTCGATGCTGAGGCGCTGGCGGAGATCTGCCCCGTATTCCGGACCTCATGGGCCTGGGCGCAGATCCCATAGGCAATGGCCTGGTTTTGCAGGCTGCTTGCCGTGGAATAAATCAAGCCCTGATTGGTCACGCTCCCCTGCGGTCCGCCCCATAAATACACGCCTCTGGCCGTGGTCAAATCAGCATCAGCCGCAGCAGTGGCGGACAAGGTTCCGGTGTTGGTCACGGTACTTTCTTCGCCCGTCCAGATATCCACGGCGTGCGCGTTCATTGTCCCGCCCGCGCTCCAGGGAACAGCCTGGATCTCTCCCGCATTCTCCCAGGACACATCTTCTCCGCCCCAGGCCTCATAGATAAGATATGTTCCCTCCATACTCACCCTGGCAGAGGTGTATCTTATCCTCATATAGCCGTCTTCGCCCCAGGTCGTGCCCCAGCTATTGCGGAGTATCCAATATCCCATTCCTCCGTCACCTGGATCGTCCTCCCAGCCTACGAGCGACACTGCATGGTTTGTGCTGCTATAGTATGGTAGAAATGAATTGGCCGCAGTGCCCGTGTTCTGAAAGATGCCACCCGGGTAAGCCTGGAAGGCCCCATCAACGAAGACGGCGACATCAACCGCTCCAAACCTCCGGATGATACGCTTGGTCGTCTCGATATCATTGGGGGGGATACGATACCATTCGGTGAAACCTACCCGTGGCGCATCCCAGTGGTGATTATCCGGACCTGGATCAATCTGGACATAAGGAAAGTCTGCCTCCATAGGCACACCATGCTCCACAAGTCCGGTTAATTCTTCATAATCATAGCTGGCTCCGTCACAACCATCAAATCCTTCATAGAGGGGGCTCAGGCTCCAGATAATAAAGGATTCGGAAAAATCTACTACTACCGAGTCATAAAGGCCATTATGCCGGTTATAAACGCTCTCAGCAGCCGCCAGAGCACCGAACGAATAGCAACTGCCGCAGACGCCCTGATCACGGACCGGGCCGATATACGAGTCGCCATTGATATCTCGAAGATCAAAGGATGAAGGAGGCGGCTCGGCAAAGGAAATCCCGCATGCAAGAAAAACTCCCAGCAGACAAAATATGTATTTAATGCTCCTATCCAACTTCATGGGTTTTTGTTTATCTTGCCAATAAGCCATTTTATTGCTCCCAACTGATTGGTTAAGGGGCGATTGGATAGAAACCACAGTCACCTGAGACAATCCCCGTTAGAACCCATCGTTCCCTATTAAGGCAATAGGCTCACGATCATATATTTGTATAATTAGGCATTCAAAATAGTCTATGGCATATTTTACTCTTAGGATATATCTTAATAAGGGATTAAGGTTTGTCTTACCGGACCAGGAACGTAAGACATTGATTTCAGCTTTTCCAACAGAATTTCAAGAATAGGATAATCATCCTTGAATTCCATTATGCAGTATTAGTCCTCTGTAACCTCGCCATTATCATCAAAAATATCCATATCAGGATACAATTTTTTCGCACATTCAGGACAAATAGCATGACTGAATTCAGCGTCAGAACGATCTTGAATGTAGGATTCAATCTGATTCCAATACCCTTTGTCGTCACGTATTTTTTTACATGAAGCGCATATGGGTATTAAGCCTTGAAGGGTTTTAACCTCTGATAGTGCCTTTTGAAGGTCTGAAACCAACCTGTCCTTTTGTTCTTCTGTCCGCTTGCGCTCGCTAGTATCATGAATGATGGAATGGAGCAGAGCCTTTCCATTGATGTCAACTTTACCGCTGTATACACCCACCTCCTTAAAGGATCCATCGGACAACCGGTGGCGAAACTCGAAGTAAGTACGTTTCAGAAGCATGGCCTTTTCCATCTCTGCTTTAACCTGCTCGCCCGATAAGGTGTTGATGTCCTGAATTCGCATTTCTTTGAGTTGATCCACCGACCACCCATAAAATCTTTCAGCCGATCTATTGGCTTCAACAATATTTCCGGTATCGGGGTTAATTATTAGTTTGGCGGCGGAATGATTTTGAAATAGATTCCGGAATTTTGCTTCGCTTTCTTGCAGTGCCTGATCCGCCTGTTTGTGCGCGGTGATGTCCTCGATGGCCAGCAGGATGATCCGATCCTTGCCCATCCCTCTTTGGATCTGCCGGGCATTCAAAAGCATTGTGCGCCTGCCGATTGTGGCAAAGTCGTGTTCGACCTCGTAGTTGTCGAAGGTTGCCTTCTCGGGAAGGATGTCTTCCAGCAGTTCCCGCAGTTTGGGGATATACCACTGTTTATTACCGAGGTCATAGATAAAATTGCCTAAAGTTTTTTTCCGTGCTACCTTGAATGAATCAATGAAACTTCGGTTTGCTAAGATAACCTTCAGATCTGAATCCAGCACCAAAAGGGGTTCGTGTATTGTCTCTACGATATCTTCGGATATCTGGTCTATCCGAGCCGTTATCATAGTGCCCTCCTCCCAGCATCAAAATTTGACTTTATTTCGTTTGAATAAATGGAGCTTTTGAATTGTCAAAGATACTTGCATTATCCTTGCATCTAACAATCTCAACAATACTGAGAATATCTGAAAAATCTTTAGTGAAACAGGAATAAGATACTAAAATCATTGAATAGGCTTGAAATAAAACATTTTATTGTGAATATGTCAATATTAAAAGGTTACAAGGTTAATGGAGAAAGGTCGGGATATTAAGCACTTGTTGCGACCTGAAAAAATCTGGCAGATAGGAAACACGAAATTGAGTTGTTTAGATATGTTTCTATCTACTTGCATTTAATGATTTAGTCTTCTTTAATAATTTTGCCTGGATGTGTTGGTTGTCTGGCCATTTTTTTCATTTAACTCACTTTATTAATGGTAATCATCATAATCAACTATGTAAGCATCGCCGTCAACAAATTTTAAGCGTTATTTTTTGGCAATACTGGTTGATTCATTGCCTTATTGAGAATCAGTGCTTATTATAAATCATAATACAAAAAAAGGGGGGTGTCGGCTATGAAAATCTTCATGGTAATTATTTTTTCTTTTTTAGCTATTACCGGATACATTTTATTTAACGGCAACCAAAGCAAGGCTGGTGACAAAATGACAAAAGAAAATAAAAATATCGAAACGGCTACTTTTGCAGGTGGATGTTTCTGGTGTTCGGAAGCAGACTTTGAAAAAGTTAAAGGCGTAACAAAAGTTATCTCCGGTTACACAGGGGGTAAAGAAGAAAATCCGACTTATGAAGAAGTATGCAGCGGAACAACAGGGCATCTGGAAGCAGCACAGGTTTTTTATGACCCTTCTGTTGTTACTTACAAAGAACTTTTACAGGTTTTCTGGCGACATATTAATCCAACTGATGCAGGCGGCCAGTTTGCCGACCGCGGAAGACAATATAAGTCTGCTGTTTTTTATCATAATGAAAAACAAAAAGAACAGGCTCAGGTTTCCAAAGAAGAACTGGATAAATCAGGAAAGTATGCAAAGCCTGTTGTAACAGAGATTATACCTTTTACAAAGTTTTATAATGCAGAAGATTATCATCAGGAGTATTACAAGAAAAACCCTTCTCATTATAAAGCTTACCGGAAAGGATCGGGTAGAGACTGGTTTATAAACGAAGTGTGGGGGAAAAATGAAGGCGACAAATTTTGTCCTTTGCCGGCACTAAAAAAAGCTAAGTCTGATTTTGAAGCCAATAAGAAAAAGCTTACTTCTTTGCAATATAAAGTAACACAGGAAGAAGGCACGGAACCTCCTTTTAAAAATGAATACTGGGACAATAAAAAAGAAGGAATATATGTTGATATAGTATCGGGAGAACCATTGTTTAGCTCAAAGGATAAATATAAATCGGGAACCGGATGGCCAAGCTTTACAAAGCCTCTTGAGCCTAAAAATATTGTTGAAAGAGAAGATGTAAGCTTTTTTTCCTTACGTACAGAAGTAAGAAGTAAAGATGGCAATTCTCATCTGGGACATGTATTCCCTGACGGTCCACAGCCAACCGGCAACAGATACTGCATGAACTCAGCAGCATTAAGATTTATTCCTAAAGAAAATCTTGAAAAGGAAGGTTACTGCGAATATATGAAGTTATTTGAAGATACAAAATAATATATACTGTTTAATGCCGAGAGAAAATTCACTGACATCTGTAGTAACATAACAGGCTTCTGACTTAGGCGAAATAAGCCGAAAGCCTTTGAGGTAGAAATTAATTTAATAAGCTTTCCTTAATTGTAGATCCTAGCTTTTCAAGCATATAGGGCTTCTGGATATAAGCGCTTACGCCCAGCTTTTTAGCCTTGCTGACTCGATCAGTCTCTGATAAACCACTGACTATGATAGCTTTTTGTTTTGTACGGATGGTAAGAATATTCTTATATGTATCCAGTCCGTCCATGCCTTGATTCATGATCATATCAAGTAATATCAGATCTGCTTTTTCTCCTCTTTTCAGATATCCTACCGCTTCTTCGCCGCTTGGAAAAGTCATCACATTATAATTAAGGCTGGCAAGCATGCTGGCGGCCATCTCACGCTGTTCCTTAATGTCATCAACTACTATTATTGACTCCCCATGACCCATATATTCGGATACAGCTATGGATGTAGTCTCGCTGCTTATCTCCTTTTGTGTTGTTGGAAAATAAAGGTTAAAAATTGTACCTTTATTTATATCGCTTTTAATATCAATATACCCGTCGTAATCCTTTATAGTTCCCCAGACAACGGAAAGCCCTAACCCAGTTCCGCTTTTCCCCATAATTTTTTTTGTATAAAACGGTTCGAAAATATGTTTTAAATCCCCATTCGATATACCTTCACCAGTATCTGAAATAGATACAATCACATAATCTCCCACACTAATTTCCTCATATCCCTGTATCGAGCTTTCCACATATTCATAGTCCGTTTTGATAGTCAAAGTTCCACCCTTCGGCATGGCTTCGACGGCATTGGAAACAAGATTCATAATCGTCTTACCAAAATGAACGGGAGACCCTAAAACATTTGGCAAATCCGGTTTGAGTTGAGTATTTACCAGGATGTTGGGGTTAAAGGACAACAATTTCTGGTATTCAGGTGTGTTCTGATATTCCATAATTGCAGTATTGAGATTTATTACTTTTTCGGTATGAACTCCCCTTCTTGCCAAAGTTAGCATATCATGAACAATAGCAGCAGCTCTTTCACCGCTTTTAATAATAGTCATAAGCCGGGATTTTATTTCGCCTGATTCATCTATTTCTTTATATGTAAGAAGCAATTCCGAATATCCTATCACAACTCCGATAACATTATTAAGATCATGAGCAACCCCGCCTGCCAATATGCCTATAGCTTCCATTTTTTCCGCACGCTGTAGCTTTGTTTCCAATTCCCGGCGCTTTTCTTCTAACCGCCTGCGTACTGTCATATCCCTCACTATATATGTTACTATCAAGGAGCCTTCTCTTTTATATGCAGATACTGTAAGTTCAAGAGGCACAAATATACCTTCTTTGGTCCGACCTTCAAGGGAAACAGTCTTTCCGGCATATTTTGATAAATCAGATAAAACAGATTCTATATCCTGGTTAAAAGTACTTATATGTTCATCAAAATATTTCTCAGGAACAATAATATCAGAAGGCTTGCCTATAATTTCTTCTTTGTTATAACCAAATATTCTTGAAGCGGCACTGTTCCATTGAATTATTTCCATTTTACCATTTGTTGTTATTATAGCATCCGTAGATGTCTCAACCAGCGCACGATATTGTTCTTCGCTTCTTCGCAACGCTTCATGCGTCAATTTATGCTTGTTAACTTCCGCCAGCAAAGTTTTATTAGTCTTTCTTAATTCAGCAGTACGTTCTTCTACTGTTTTTTCCATTTTACTATAGGATTGCTTAAGCGCCTTTTCTATGCGGGATATTGCCCGTATCGGCATAATTCGCAATGCTATAAATGCCCCAAGGCCAAAGGGTAATATCAACAAAGCTATTAAACCGGCATTGTTTATAACAGGTCGCAAAGATCGATAAACCTTTATTTTGCCCGCAACAAGACCTGAGTCCATGATATCATAAGATCTCATCATAACAGGAGAAACCAAATCACCAGCACTCTGTGCAACAATCTCATTTTGATTATTTGTTATTTTTCGTATTTCCTGAATTCCATTTTTTGGACGTATAGACAGGCATTCATACAATCTGGCTTTTTCAAATTGCCAGTATTCCGGATTTGCATTTATTATTTTTTGGGCTATGTTTGCA
Source organism: Pseudomonadota bacterium (assembly GCA_018817425.1). Lineage (NCBI taxonomy): Bacteria > Pseudomonadati > Pseudomonadota > Pseudomonadota bacterium. Next base: position 46,136 of record JAHITX010000043.1, on the reverse strand, counting down.
TTAAGTTCTGCATCGATTTTAAGAGCAGATGACATATCAAGATAAGAAATATAAAAATATCCAAGGGGAAATATAATTACAAGTAATGAAGTAACAATTACTGACAAACAGGTAATAACTAAGGTTACATTCTTTTCGGGTAGCATATACCACCTCTTTGTTTTATTTTAGAATAACCAAATTTCCCGTATTTTCCAGTATATCCTTGCCTTGCTGTGTTTTTATAAAATTTATAAATTTATGTACTAAAGCAGAGCTGTCTTTATTTATTACAATCAAAAACTGTTTTGATAAATTATAGGACCCATTTGTGAGATTTTCAGTATTAGGCGTTACACCATTAAAGGAGAGAATTTTGATGCCCGAACGTTTTTCGGCTATAAACTGTGTTAAAGTAAACGTTCCGAATGCTCCTGGAATACTTTCGATTTTATCAGCGTTTTCCTGATCGGTAAGAGCTACCTGCATTCCTAAGCGGGATTTAGAAATATCAACGGCATTATTTACTTCGGAAGATATTTTGCGTAAAATAAGCGTGTCGGCCTCTTCGTTTGGGCGAAGTATAAGGCGGATACGTCTTCCATCAAACCATTTTTGTTTTTCACCTTTGTATATTTTTATAATATCGCTGGTATCAGTATCCGATATATTTACATCTTTATTTGCAACAAAAATAAAGGGTGTTTTTGCATATTCAATAACCTTTAAACCAAGTTTTGTTTCATTTTCTTTTAAGGGCCTGCCACAAAGCCCGATGTCTATTGCACCGTTTGATATGGCTCTTATGGCTCCATCGCTTCCTATACTCGGCAATACGATAACTTTTATATCAGGATATGCTTTCTCAAAATCTTTGGATATTATTTTTATTGCTCCAAGAGCACAGCCGGTACCTCCGATTTTTATAGTATGCTGCGCGAAAGCAGTTGATGGTAAAATAAAACTATAAATTGCAATTATAAGCAGAATCTTTGAGAGTATCTTTTGATATTTCTTCAAACCCGCAACAGTCCCCTTTTTATCCTAATCAAAATACAGGCCATGAAAGATAAACAGGCAGAAAACCCCTATCAGTTAATTGCTGGAAACGCTTATTACTATATCGGCACAAAAAAGTAAAGTATTAACTGTTTTTTTTATAAACTTTTTTTCTATCCCCAAAGAGCATCATTTAACCCGGATGTTCTTTGAGTTTTTCTTAATATTGCAGTTCTTAGTATGCTCTCGGTCCCGACTATAGTCAATTTTCCCGTGGTTCTTGTAATGCCTGTATATATCAGTTCCCTTGTCAATACCGGGTAATCTTTTTCCGGAAGGACTACTACAACATTGTCAAATTCGGAGCCCTGGCTTTTATGAACGGTCATTGCATAAGCTGTTTCATGTTTGGGGAGAATACCGGGTTTGAATTTTCTTTCAGCTTCCATATTACTGCCAAAATATGCATACAGGTTATCATCTTCATCTCGTGCCGGCATAATTATACCCATATCACCATTAAACAGACCAAGGTTATAGCTGTTTTCCTTTATAAGAACCGGCCTTCCCCTGTACCACTGGCTTGAAATATCTATAAACCTTTTTTTTGCCAGCACTGATTCGGCGAAAGAGTTTATACCATCAATGCCGAAAGGCCCTTTGTTTACAGCACATAATATTTTAAATTGACCAAGCAAATAAAGAGCGGCTATTGGATCATCAATTTTAAGATAGGAAGAATATCCTTCAATTATCTTTTCTTCAAGAACGCGATAAAGTTCTTTTTGATTATTATTTTCTTCCCAGCATATTTCATCATCATTTTTCTCTTTTAAAATTTCAATAGCATTTTCCGTTTCACCTTTATTAACAGCCATACTTAACCGGCCAATCCTGCTGTCTTTTGAAAAACGGTAATTTTTTTTAAGAACTACGATACAGTCATTTAAGCTGTTTTTACCAGATATAACATCAATGCCATCTTCAATTTTAGCATATAATTTTTTATATGGCTTAATCGGATATCCGGTCATATCACTTCTGTTGCAAATATCTCCCAATACCGACCCGGCTTGAACAGAAGCAAGCTGGTCTTTATCTCCTGCAAGGATGAGCCTGGCATCATCTTGCAAAGCTTCAACAAGTTTTGCAAGCAGCGCAAGATCAACCATGGATGCCTCGTCAATAACGACTATATCTGCGGGAAGTTTATTGTCGGCATTATAATGAAAAGCGGAAGAGCCGGGAATAGTTTTTAACATCCTGTGAATTGTATAGGCATCCTGGGGTATCAAATTCTTTATATCATCCGAGCAATCAATATTTTTCTTTGTATTTCTGATGGACTCGGAAAGCTTTGCAGCAGCTTTTCCTGTTGGAGCACACAAATAAATCTTTGGTTTATCGCCGGATTCAACTTCTATCAAAACAGCAAGAATTTTTGCTATTGCTGTTGTTTTTCCTGTGCCTGGACCACCTGACATAATGCATAATCTTTTATATACACATACAAGAGCGGCAAGCTTTTGGAGGTTTATCCTTTCACCGGAAACATCGGGGAAATATTTATCAAGAAGCTTTCTTACATGATTTTCATCAAGTTTTATATCAGGCCAGATTATATCATCGTCTGCTTTATTCTTTATGGCTTTTGAAAGAGTATTTTCGTAATACCAAAATTTGTGCAAATAAAGCCTGTTCTTATCATCAAGTACCAATGGACTGTAATCACCGGGTTTACCAACAACATTTGATATTTTCAGCTTTTCTGTCCAGATATCAAGCAAAGGACATGCAAGCCTTTTATAGTCTTCTCCTTTTTCAAGAATTACTTTTCCTGCAAAAGTCTTAAGATCAAGGCATACATCACCGTTTCCGGCAGCATTACTGACAAGTGCTGCGGCAAGAAAAAGATCGGAATCATCCACATTTTCGAGTTCATTGATAAACTTGGCAAAATGCAAATCAATATTTGTAAATATATTTTTATTATATAATGATTTTACATAACTTTTATTCATAGTTAATTTCTAATACCCAGGTATCATCGCTTTTCCAAGTGCATCAATTAAAGATATATCCGGCAAATCAAAAAATATCCCCGAACCGGGAGCTATGTAATCGTTTACTCCGCGTAAGAAAATATAAAATACTCCACCAAACGAATCACTATAATTATATTCCTTGTATTTAATTCTCAAATACTGGTGGAGAGCAAGCGAATATAAATGGTATTGGAGTATATATGATTCTTTGTCCATTACTTTGGCAAGATTTGTTTTTTGATAATTTCCGAGACTGCCGCCAAGATAATTTGATTTCCAGTCAACAATATAAATTTTATCATTGGAGTAAAAGACCATGTCTATATAGCCTTTCATAAAACCTTTTGACGGAGAAAAAGAAAGATTTTCTATCCAGCCGGGATATTCATCATTTATTTTAATGTTCCCATAATCATAAAAGATTTTTCTGATTATTTGAGGACTAATCATTTTTAAGGGAAAATAAAATTCCATTTCATTAATTCTTTGTTTAATATCTACTTTTGACAATTTCAATGATTTCTCATTATCATCATAAGATAAATAAGCATTCAAACCGGCTCCAAGTACTTTCTTTATCATGTCGCATACAGTGTCTTTCCATTTTGTCTCAAATCCATATTCTATAAGCTTATCATCAACAAGTTTTTCTCTATCCTTAAAATCCGAATCAAGAAAACTCATATTCTCAAAAAGATCATGAAAAAAAGTACCGGGTCTTGCTCCTCTTGGAAATGAAAATATATCCGTTTGGTCGGCATTTGCTTGCTTTTCAAATAATTTTTCTACAAAGCTTCTTGCTTCCGAATCTAAATCTCTGCCATCATGGCCAGTATAACTGCTTGCCACAAGAGATGAATAGCTTGAGATTCTATGGATATCATCAATTTTTCCTGTAAATACTCTGGCAAAACACTGCTCAACATTTTTTTCACAAGGAAAGTATTTGTCGGTGTCGGAAGGAGGAATAACAGAAACATTAATTGCCCCGCCTGCATTTTTTGAAATTTCTTCCAGATTATAAAGAAGCTTTGCAGTCTCCTGACTTTTAAAATAATCCTTTACAGCTAAAGTGATTTCTTTATCACCATTATATTCATTGCTTCGGGCATAATGAAGAAGATAAGCCAGTGCGGATGATTCTGCTGTATTTATTCGCCCCCATACAAGATAGCATTTTTCTTTTGCTCTTGTTAAGGCGACATATAAAAGTCTTAGGTTTTCAGAAAGCATCTCTTTTGCCGCAAGAAATATGCTGTTATCATTTCTTTCAAGATCAAGCACCAGATTCCTGTCACTGCTTTGTTCATGAAACAGTATTTCCTCATCTCTTACTTCGGACCCATGCCAGTTAAAAGGACAAAAAACAATGCGAAATTCAAGACCTTTGCTTTTATGTATCGTAACAATCTTTACAGCATCATCATCTGTTTCAAGGCGCAGCAAATGTTCTTCCTGAGTTTGCCGTAAAATATCCCTTTGTTCTGCAAACCATCTTATAAGTCCGGTAATGCCCGGTTTTTTTTCTATCGATACCTTATGCAAAATATCTGAAAGGTGAAGTAAATTTGTTATTCGCCTGTCCCCGTCATAAAATAAAGCAAGGCGCTCTTTAATTCTTTTTTTCTTCATCAAATAACCAAACATCTTAATAAAGCCGTATTTATTCCATAAACGCTGACATTCAATGAATAAAGATTGCCATTTCTCCAGTAACACAGGATTATGTTCATAAGAATTTATCTCTTCGCCTGTAACACCAAAGATATCGGTTATGATGGCTGATTTAACTTTACTTTCATTAGATGGATCAGAAACAGCAGCCAAAACTCTTCCAAGTTCCATAGCTTCATCGGAATCAAAGACATTATCAATACTGTATATTACAGAATGAATCCTTCTTTTTGAAAGTGAATTTTTTACCATCGCAGCCTGTGTGTTTGTTCTTACAAGTATGGCAATATCACTTTGCTTAACAGTTTCCGCTTTTTCGCTATAACCTGATTTAAGGAGGCGTAAAATCTCTGATGCTACAGATTCCGAAATTATTTTTTCAGCATTATTCTTCGTGATAGCCTTGTTGTTTTGAGTATAGTCATCTGTAAAAAGATGCCACAGCGTTAAAGGCGCACCGGATAAGCAAATCTCCTTTTCGCTTATGCATTTTTCCTTATGTCCTGGTATGCCTTTTATAAAGGAAATCCCTTCAAATACAAACGGGTATTTTACACCGGAAAATATCGCATTTACAGCCTCAATCAAACCCGGAGAAGATCTCCAGTTTTCTATTAGAGTATTTTTTTTATCCGATTTTTCAGCTGCTTTGATGTAAGAGAATATATCTGCTCCGCGAAAGCTGTATATAGACTGTTTAGGATCTCCGATAATAAAAAGAACACTTTCTTTAGAATCAAAAAGATTGGAAAAAATTTCATACTGTATAATATCGGTATCCTGAAACTCGTCAATTAGTGCTGCCTTGTATTTTTTACGAATCGATGCGGCAAGATCATTGCCGTCATGACTTAAAATGGCATCTTTTACTTTGGTTAAAAGATCATCATAATATTGGATGTTCTTGCTTTGTTTCCGTTTTTCAAGCTCTTTATCTGCAAACGTTATAAATGCCTTTTTAAGATAAATGATGTATCTGTCAAACTCAGCTTTTACTTCATTACTTGTTTCTAGTAGCATTTCGCAAAGATCAAATAATTTATGGGAAGGGCTTGTCTGTTTTGCCTTTGTTGATTTTTTTATTTTTTCCGAACAAAAGTATTCAAATTTATCATATAGAGGAAAGCTAACATGCCTGTCATCTAAAAATCTTTCCATCCCGGAAAACATAGATTGTATTTTAATCTCTCTTTTAGACAATCCTTTTTCTACAGGTACTATAGTTCCATATATATTTCCTTTTAAAACAGGATCGGAAAGCAAAACCAATATTTCATCTTTAGATGCTATCCATATACTTTTTACTTCTTTAATGATACTTCGATATTCGGAAAGCTTTTCTAATACAGGTTTATTAACTTCGGGTATTATCCTTATCCGATGAAATATCTGTTTTGAAGCAAGTCTTGAAAAATAATGCGGCCCGGATATCTGTTTTAAACTGTAGTTTATAAATTCAGGCTCTGCCCTGTAGAAATTAATTCTCCAGAAATCTTCTGCAATTTCTAATATCAAATCCGTCTGGTCGGTAACAAGTTCGGTATCAAACAGGTTTCCTGTTTCAAAAGAATAATCGGAAAGGATTCTTGCGCAAAAGCCATGAATGGTAAATATTGCAGCTTCATTGAAATTAATAAGTGCGTTGCTTAACAAATCAGAGACAAGCGCATGATTTTCATATTTTTCACAAAGAGCTTCAATTAATGCATCATCTGACTTCTTATCTTTTGTGTCGGCAGAGAAAGCTTCTTTTGCCTTTGTGAGTTTGCTTCTGATTCTTTCTTTTAAATTTTCAGTAGCTGCTTTCGTAAATGTTACAACTAAAATTTGATCTATTGTAAGCTTATTTTCAATAATAAGCCTTACGAAAAGACTTTCTATCGTATAAGTTTTACCTGTTCCTGCCCCTGCCTCTATAAGGTTAGTTCCGTTTAGCTGTGCATTAATTAGATCAAACTGTTTCATAGGTTAGCTGGTTTTTGGGGTAATTATTAGTTGAGCCTGTTTTTATTCAACAGGATCTTTGTAATAGCAGTTTAAAATCGAAACCATTTCTTCTTTTCCGTTTGCAATCCTGCAACATTTATCCCATAAATCTACACTTATAAATTCAAACAATGGCTGATCGACATTTTTAATTTTTTTTAAAGCGGAAAGTAATTTCTTATCCCATGCTTGGTAGTATTTAGCCAGATCATCAGGATAAACTATCTTTCTCCGTTTACCTTCATCATTTGGCCTGAAAGATCTGATTATATTAAAACACCCATAGTCGTTTGTTATTTGCTCGCCTGCTTTAATATCTCTTATGGATATTTCAAAATCAAAGGCAGTAATCATACAATTAGGATTGAAACTATGGTTTACGAATTTGGTATTGTCCCAGCACAGAACATAGCTCCCGGTACTATTTCTGAAACAGTATTTGCTCACAGCATCTACAAACTCCTTCGGAAATTCTTCTATTTCCAAAGGCAAAAATACGCGATCCAGTTTATCAAGAACCCAGGTTACCGTACCTTTAGGAATAAATCCGGTGGCTACTACTCCGTAACCAAGTTCATCATTTATAAAATGTAATTTGGTATCTGGATGAATCAATGCTTATCTCCTTAATCGGATTTATTGAAAATTTTTAATATCTCCGATATATCACCGATTTCTTCCAAATTATTAATATCTGCTATAACTTTTTTAATCTCTTTCTCATCTAAAAGCAAACATGTATTACTTTTAAACTTATCCGTGATATCATCATCCGTCATTTCATATTTCTGTGAAATGCCTGACTTGGCATAAGTCTTTTTATCTGACCCATTATGCACCACAACTTCAATTTCCGGCCTTAAACCGGCATTATCATCAAGATCGGTAATCAATTTTATTTTTTTCATAAACTCATGAATACGCCTATCCTCAAGAGTTTCATTTAACTGCCAGGCAGGGCCTGTCTCTATCCTGTGTGCTGCAACCGCGAAAACAAAAGGTACGCTAAACTGCGCTTGTGAATTTGTTTTAACATCTCTTGTTTTCCATAAAGGAAAATCAGCCAGGCTACCAAGTTTAACGGTAATTTCCATTATATCTTCGGGTAATATATTATTTACCGTGACAATTTCTTCCAAATGGCATAGCGCGTTTTGCATCACACCGCAGCATGGATATCTTTTATAAAACAGCCTTTCCGGAAATACCCATTTATTTCCCAATCCCTGAGTTATGTATTCGGGCATCCACTGGTCACAACCAAAAGCCCTCCAGAAACCATGATCACCATCCAATACTTCAACATCTCCAGTCGATCCCATTTCGGCGGACAGCACAGCAATTACTTGTGACAAAGATAAAAACCCGGAAGACATATACTTAGGATCAGAAACACAAGCAGAGCTTACAAATTTACCTACCATAGGAACCGGTGCGTTATAACCGGCTATCCCCATTGCATGGGCTATTTTGTCTGCATCAAGCCCCAAAAGCCTGCCTGCGGCAGCAGCTCCGCCAAAAGCACACACACCATATCCGGGTGTGGGAAGTGTCATCGCAATTTTTCTATCGGGAAGCTCTACAGAAAACCTTCGCCCAAAAACCATTGCAGATGCAATTCTGGTTGCAAGTTCATGAGCAATTGCAGAAGCTAAAATCAATTGCTTTCCGGATACTTTTTTTATTTCACCTATTGCAAGAGGAGCGGCAAGTATATAGGGTGTGGCATGTGCGGGAGGAGAAAGCAATGCTTCATGATCAAGGGCATTCATCAACTCTCCTATGGCGTATGCAGCCTGTGCCGCACCCACTTTCTCACTTGTACCCCAAAGACTGTTCTCTCTTTGCCCTCCCAGTATAAGCGCCAGACGAATTGCAGCATCGCCTTTTTGTGTTTTTATTCCACCTATAGCACAGCCAATAGTATCAAGAAGAAGTTTTTTGGTTTCAGAAACAACAAAAGACGGTAAATTTTCGTATTTTATTTCCGCTGCAAAGCGGGCAATCTCTGCTGTTACACCCATATTCCCCCTTTGTACCATCAAGGTTATAGACTTTCAGATAATGTTTTCGGCAAGGCCAGAAGGAGCCGCCCTGAGTAAAACGTACATTCTGTACGTTGTCGAAGGGGGCGACTGATAACGCAGCCCAAAATATTATCTGGAAGTCTATAGGGCAAAATGTACTTCATCTTTATCCTTATAACGATAAATTTTTGATTCATTTTCAAGTTTTTCAATATGTGTAAGTACTATTCCAAGACATCTTGCAAGCACAATAACACTGTCTAACGAGGGATAAACAACTTTCATTAAATCCATCAGTGTGTGGTCTTTATCAGATATAGCTTTAAATATCTTATCTTCTCTGCTTTTTACAATAGAAAGCACAGGATCTGTAAGCCCCGAGCAGGACTTTATTGAAGGCCCGTGAGAAGGAAATACTTCTTTTGTCTTATCAAGATATTGATTTATCTTTTTTAAAGACGAGTCATACGATATCAGATCGGAGCCAAAATTATTCAAACCTCCTGTTAGTGTAGAGCTTTTACCAAGAAGAAAATCACCTGAAAAAAGTAAAGATTTTGTTTCTTCCCATAAACTTATATCCCAAGGGCTATGACCGGGGGTGAAAACTATTCTGAACTTAAGCTTTCCTGTACTGATTAAATCACCATCATCCAGTTCTTCATCTATTCCTATTTCACCATATGTGGGATTCCAGAAATGATCTATTACATCAAAATAGATATCTTTTACTTTAGGATGCAAAAATAATTGCTCTGAAAAAATGTTTTTTGCAATTGTTTTTACCAAACTGACATATTCACCATATTTTTCTGCCCATTGTTTTGCTTTGTGGTATGCACAATGTCTGATTTTTGTATATTCGCCAAGTCCTATTCCTCCGCCCATATGATCGGGATGCGCATGTGTATATACAATTTTCGATATATCTTTTATATCAAAACCTGACTGATTAAGGGCATATAAAAGTTTTTCACTTTTGCTGTCTGTAAAAGGACCAGTATCAATTAGCATCAACTCATCATCAATAATCAGAAAAACATTGGCAAAAGCCTTTTCATTGCCGGAAGAAAAATAAGGGATTCTGAATACGGCAAGATACGGATATAATCTTTCTACATGTACATCATCAAATTTATTCATAAAATTCCAATAAAGGGCAGGCACCATAAAAAGCTTATATAGCTATATAATACCGCCACTTCATACTCCATTTATTTGTTTTGGTTCCATATAAAAACGATATTAATATTTCATCTAAACTTCTAAAGGTAAAGAGTTTTTTTAGGCTTTATGTGCTTTGTGATTTTATTAGTATTTTAATACCAGACAACAGATGAGATGGGATAAGTGATATAAATACTCTGACCGGGGTAATAATTATTTTCTTTGGCTTTATCCAAGGGAATTCGAAGAGTAAATGCCTGGCCGCCTGCACGTATAAAAGCCATAACTGCATTTATTCCCGGTTCAAATGAAAGCTGGAAAAGCACTCCTTTTAGTAAATGTTCAGCCGGCTTACGACCCGGCGGTTTTGAGCTTATGGCAATATTAGTATGCGGAATAATAGCCGCACAAGTCGGTAAAGGAGAGTCCCCTTTCACAAGAATACGCTGCCCGTCATCAAGGAGCTTTTCATACAACCCTGTTGAAACCTGATTCCATGGGCCAAAAATTATGTTTTCAAGACCTTTTCCAACAATCTTTCCTTTAAACATCTGTATGACATTATCACAGATTTCATGAAGCCATTTCCAATCATGGCCGGCAATAATAAGAGTCGTGCCCCATTCCTTAGAAGCCATAAACGCACTGTCCATGATCTGCTGAGCACTGGCAGCATCCACACCGGCTGTAGGTTCATCCAAAATAAGAACTTCCGGTTTTAATGCAAGCCTGGCCGCCAGAGCAACCCTATGTGCCTCTCCCCCCGAAAGCTGATACCATTTGCGGCCGGAAAAACCCACTGGAGAAAGCCCTACCAGCATTAAAGCATCATTCACCTTTTTCAAATACTGCGATTTGTTAAAACCTCTTAATTTTAATCCATATACAATATTTTCAAAAACCGTTCGTTTAAGCAAAAAAGGTTCCTGAGGCAACAGACTTACACGAAAACGGACTGCTTCGGAAAAGGGATGGGCTTTTTGGCCTTTATATAATATTGTGCCTTCTGACGGGCTGTTTACAAAAGCAAGCATGCTTAAAAGAGTGCTCTTACCGCTCCCGTTAGGACCAACAACCCCGGTTATAGAACCGGCAACAAGTGTTAATTCTTTGATATCAACAGCCGGATGCCGGTTATAATATTTTTTAATATTCGATAGCTGATAAGCAGGTGTTTGCATGATTATTAACGATTTCTTAGAAATGAAAGAGAATAATTAACAACAACTGCTATAGCCATCAGGACAAGTCCCAGCGCTACACCCATGACAAACTCGCCCTTGTTTGTTTCAAGTGCAATGGCCGTGGTAATGGTTCGCGTATGCCATTTTATATTTCCGCCTACAATCATGGCGATCCCAACCTCTGTAAGCACTCTGCCATAGGCATTCATACATGCAGAAAGTATACTGTAACGCGCTTCCCAGAGAGTTGAAAAAAGAATTTGCCTGGGGTTGGCTCCAAGAGATATAAATGTTACCCGCAACTTATCATCAATACTTTCAACAGCCGCTGCTGTGAGCGCAACCACAATAGGCAGGGCGAGAACCGTTTGGCCTATGGCTACACCTTCTAAAGTAAATAGCAGTCCATATTGCCCAAGCGGTCCTCTATAAGTTAAAAGCGCATAAACCAAAAGCCCGACCAGCACAGTGGGCAACGACATCAGGGTATCAACAAAAGTTCTTACATGCTTTTTCCATAAAAAATCATGATGCCCAAGCAAAAAACCAAGCGGCATACCTATCAGCAGACTGGCCACCATAGAATATGTGGATACCTTCAGTGTAGCAAAAACAGCTGAATAAGTTTCTCCGTCTCCACCGACTAATAATTTAAATGCCTGAAGCAAAGCATCAATAAGAAAATTCATTTTTGACCTTAATTAACGAATAACAAAAAGCCTATCTTACTTTGAAAAACCATAAAAAAGTTGTTTTCCTGAAAGCTTGAAATCATTAATCAGCTTTTGAGTAGACGGCTTTGACATCCAGTTTGAGAATTTTGCGGCCAGATCCGATTTAACATTACTGCATCTTTGTGGATTCACCTCGATAACGCTGTAAATATTTTTAAGCAACTCATCGCCCTCAACAAGAATTTTTAACGGAGGATTTCCCTTCATTGTGTCTTCGTATTTTATATAGGTTCCACGATCCGTAAGAGTATATCCGTTTAGTTCCGCCGCCATATTTATAGTAGAAAGCATCCCCTGGCCCGACTGTACATACCAGCTTTCTTTATCAGGAACCGAAATTTCGCTTTCCTTCCATAATTTTTTTTCGGCCTTATGCGTTCCCGATTGATCGCCCCTGCTCACAAACTTTTGCGTTTTTTCTAAAATCGCATTCAAAGCTTCCTTAACACTTTTACCCGTGATGCCTGCCGGATCCGATGCAGGACCAATTATTACAAAGTCATTATACATAACAACATTGCGATTTATGCCAAAACCATCGGCAACATATTTTTTTTCAGCATCAGGCGCATGAACAAGAAGTACATCCGCATCGCAGTTTTCACCAAGCTTAAGCGCTTTGCCGGTCCCGGTTGCAACCCACTCAATATCAATTCCTGTCTCTTTCTCAAAATATGGTTTCAGGTAGTCTAACAAACCCGTATTATCGGTACTTGTGGTTGTGGCCAAGCGCAGCATCCCGGCATCTTTTCCCATAACAGGACTGCAAAATACAAGAGAAAAAACAGCAATTGTTGCGATCAAAAAAACTCCAAAATTACGTTTCATCAAAATCCTCCTTAATAGTGTTTTTATTGTTCAAACTAAAAATCTATGCCTAACTTTCTATAGGAAATACCATTTTTCCACTTAAGCTTGTGTCGTAACCTTCAAACTGATTTGCAGCCTCCCGGAATGAATCTTCATGCAATAACCCTAAAAACAGTTGGACCCCTTTATCAAAAAATCGTTCCTTTCGAATAAGAAGATCATAGCGTTCCCACCGAAGTGGAATAAAATCAAGTCCCAGAAGAGAAGCCACAGATCGGATGCAGGCAGCAGCATCAGCCCGCCCCGTCAATACTTCAATGCCCGCATCAATATGTCTCGATACCTCATTATCGTACCCTTTAATTTTCCCACAATCTATACCGGCTTTGCTTAACTCCCGATCAAAAAGCAGTCTTGTACCTGTTCCAAGAGGCCGGTTTACAATGCAAACTTTAGGCATTGCAAGATCAGCTATTTTTGAGATTCCTTTAGGATTTCCCTTTTGAATTATAAGCCCCTGCTCACGCCTGCAAAAATTACAAACAGCAGGCATATCTCCAAGTTCCTTGGATGCAAAATTAAAATTATAGTCATTTTCATTTTCTTCAAGAAGATGACTGGAAGCAATGTGGCACATATTTTGCCGAAGGGCTCTAAGCCCCCCCATGCTGCCAAGGTTTCCAAAAACGGCCACATTATCAGGATAAAATTTATTAAAAAGCGCTAAAGATTTATCCAAAAGAAGATCATTACTCCCTGATACTATTAGCAGTCCATGGTAAGGAGGAAGGGTATTGGCAGGCTCAGGATAGTTAATTGTACTGTTTTCTACCCACTGCTCTACAAGATGCTTGGGAAAAAGCCATTTACCAGTTATTTTTGTAGCCGGGAGCCCTTTTTCAGTAATGAGAGCATAAACCATCTTTTCATTAATTCCAAGAAATTTGGCTATTTCTTTTGTTGATATCAGTTCTTTCATATTAGACACCCTCCTTATAAAAACTATAAATTACCAAAAATAGCTATAAATTACAACTATTGTTTTTATTTAATATATTCAATAAGTTAGGCTATTAATAGTTTATAAATCATTTTCTGTTATTGAGTATAAACATGTCATAAAGCGCTCCCGTTGCATCAAAGGACTCATATTTCAAACGAGCACTGTTTACGCTGATCACTTGGAATAACTGCCTTCCGTTTCCTGTTTTCTCCATCAGATTGTGATGTAGTGTGTTGATGGGATAGGACTTCGGGCCACTGACGGAGATGACATAAACGGTTCCTTGTTTATTCGGGTCCACTCTGATACCATTTTTAATCTTATATGTGCGGCTATAACTATGATCATGGCCCTGTAGCACAAGATCCACTGAATGTTTATCAAATATCGTGGCAAACAGTTGTCGAAGCATGCTGTTGTTGCGCCGTTTTCCGGTGGAATACATCGGCTGGTGAATAGCCACGATCGTCCAAAGTTGTGGATTTTCGGATAAAATACCGTCCAGCCATCGGGCCTGATCTTCCAACCTCTCGTTTCCGTTGAGCATCACCAGCCTGACCCCCTGATAGTCTATATAATAGACAGTTTCTTCCAAACCAGCGGGTCCGTTTTCGGGTAAGGTAAAGTGAGGACGCCACAGACTAAACAATTTATAATCCGCTCCGTAAACGAATCTTTTATCAGGGTACTCATGGTTGCCGGGCAAAAGGATCAACGGGGTAGTCCGTGGTATCCAGCCAAGGGCATCAAACAGCTCCTCCCACTCTTCGTCCTTGCCGCCGTTATCCACAAGATCGCCGACAAAAAGCCAGAAATTAGCATTCGGGGCTTTTTTATAAGCAGCCCGGAAAATCCGCGAGCACTTGGATTTGATCTCTTCCTGGGGATCGCCAAAATAGACAAACGTAAAAGATACCTGCCCACTACAGGCGGTTTTGAACTGGCTCCATTCGCTCCAACGCCCTTCAATCCCCACCCGGAATACATACAACGTGTCGGGGACAAGGGATTCAAAAACCACAGCATGGTGAAACACCACACTGCCGTCTTCCAAGGAAACCGTTTGTGTTTCAGCATTCACGGTGTGTGCTTTTTCGTTAAAGATAGCAAATCCGGTTGCAGGTGCAATTTGGGCCTGGGGGTAAAACATGGGAAAGTTCGTGCGCCATGTTACCGCCTGGCTGGTTGAAGGCGTTAAGGTCAGATTTAAAATAATTCTCTCAGGTGCATCAGCCTTTTGGATGCGTGATGGAGAATTAGACACTTCCGGCTGAGCCGTGAGAGAAATATCGGAAAACGTGTGCTTAAGGGGGCCTTCACAGCAACCGGCGACAACAAAAGAGAAATAAAAACAAAAGATGATAATCATGAGATTATTGAATTTTGAGTGTAACAATAGCATTGATCCTCTCTGAAGTTAATGAATATTGTAGAGTTTTAAAATACTTTGGATGCTTCTTTTAAGGCTAAAGCCAAGATCTATTGAATTTGTAAAAACTCAAAAATCCTTTTCCGTAGCAAGACAAAGCCTGCCAGCTCCGGCGGCCTTGGCGACATCCATAACCTTGACCACCTTGTTGAGTATTACTCCCCTGTCGGACCTTACCACTACCAGTTTATCCTTGTCATTCCCGACCATATCCTTCACCTTATTGAAAAGTTCGCCTATCGTAACGACCTGGTCGTTTAGATATGATCTGCCGTCTTTATCCACAAATATTGTGATGGATTCCTCCACCTGGGGCTTTGATGCTTTCGCCTGAGGAAGCTTGATCTTTATTCCTTCATCCACCATAAAATTGGTAGTCAGAAGAAAATAAATCAGCAGCATGAAAACAATATCAATAAGTGAGGTAAGCGGCATCTGCACTTCATAAATTGCCCTCTTTTTACGGCTTTTAATCATAAAACATTCCTTCTAAGATTTATTTCTAAGAGATGATATGGTTTTCAAAAACAAAACGCTGCCCTGCTGAATTCTTGACTCATAGCCATTTACCATTGAAAGAAGATAACTGTGAGCAACAACAATAGGAAGAGCGACCGCAAGACCAAAGGCTGTTGTCAGCATGGCCTCCCAGATACCTCCGGCAAGAACCGAAGCATTGACCTTGCCTCCCATTTCCTGAATAACCATAAATGCTTTAATCATACCCATAACCGTGCCTAAAAGCCCCATCATAGGCACAATATTGCCCATAGTCGCCAATGCCTGAAGATAACGCGAAAGGCCCTGAACCTCTTCATCCGTCGCATGAGCAATTACAGTTTCAATGGTTTCCCGGTCCTGGTCTTTTACTTCCATGGCTTTTACCAATACATGCCCCATGGGAGAATCACTCTCGCCCGCAATCCTGTAAGCATCATTATCATCCCTGTTTTTCAGCTTCTCAGTTACCTTAGACTCAAGTCCTTGTCCGCGCTTACGCATCTTGCCGATCCATATAAGCCGCTCAATAAAAATAGCCAATGATACAACCGAACACAGAAGAATCGGCCACATACATATACCGCCCTTCGAAAAGAATTCGAGCATATCGATACACCCCCTGATATTTATTAATGTTTAAATTATTTCTCTGTATTCTTATTATCTTCCACCACATCGACAATCCCGTCATAATCCAGATCCTTTGACTTCTTTACTACTGCTTCGGATTCATCATATTCTTCCCAGATATCGGGTTTGCCATCATGGTTTGAATCTTCTTCAACTTTTGCTACACGACCCTTTTCATAGTAAAACCAGGTATCAATCTTACCGTCTCCATCAACATCCTTTTCGGCTCGAACAGCTTCTTGCTTGCCGTCATAATACCAGACAGTATTTAAAATACCGGAGTTTCCAATATCTTCCTTACTCTTTACAAGCTTTTTGTTTTTATCATAATATTCAACAAGATCCACCTTCCCGTCACCGTTTTCATCTATTTCCTTAATCCTTAAAATATTATCTTTGTAGTAATGGCGGGCATCCGTATTTTTATCTCCATCAATATCCTTTTCTATAACAACATCCCAATCCGGACGGTTAAACCATTGTGTTGTTTCGAACCTACCATTGTGATCCTGATCCATGAGTAGTTTTGTTCTTTTTTCGTTTTTGTCGAAATACAATTTTTGATCAACTGCACCGTTTTCATTTTCATCTTTTTCCAATCTTACGATTTTTTCATTTTCGTAGTACTGCCAAGTATCAGGTTTGCCGTTATAATTGGTATCACTTTCAACCTTTTGTTTTTCTCCCTTCCGGTTGAAAAAAATCTTTATATCAGGCTTTGAGTCTTTATTTTCATCAAGTGTTTGCAAGATCGGTTTACTGTCTTTAAAAAAGGTAATCTGGTCTATGAATGCATCCCCCTGGGAATCATATTCCATCTTTTTTATCTCGCCGTTTTCAAAATGTCTTATACGGTCTATTTTTCCCGTATACCTGCTATCTTCCTTGATTACTGCCGGAAGTCCTTTTGAATCGAAATCACAGAAGAAGTCCGTTATTCTATCAAAGTTAGTGTCTTTTTCCTGGTAAAAAGGCTTTTCGTTTTTAAATTTCAGGGTTATATCAAATGCCTTATCATTGTTTGAATCTTTTTGTTCTACAAATACTTTTCCGTTTTTAAATATAATTACAGATTCAAACCAGCCGTCGGAATCCATATCCTTTTTCTGTAAAACGATAACTCCTTTATCAAAAAACCGGAAAGTATCCATATTACCGCTTTTGTCCGAATCCATTTTGATTGCTTTTGTAAGGCCTTCATCATCAAACAATATAATTTTTTCAACTTGCAGATCACCGTCCAGATCTTCTTTTCTTTCTAAAGGCTTTCCGTTTTGATATGTCTGCCAGATATTTATTTTTCCGTCTGCATCGGTATCTCTTGTTGAGCTTGCAAGTACTCCTTTATCAAAATTAAAAATCGTATCTAAATAACCGTCTCCTGTTGAATCCTTTTCAATCCTTGAAGGCTTCTCTTTCATATCAAAGTATATAATCTGATCGACTTTTCCATTACCGGTGCTGTCCTTTTCCTGCCTTACTCTCTTCTCATCTTCTATAAAATCCCAGCAGTCGATCTTTTGATTATAATCAAGGTCTTTTTCAACACACACAGGTTTACCATTTTTATAATATTGGAACCTGTCCATTATTCCATCGGCATTACTGTCAATTTCAAGCTTAATTAAACGTCCTTTCTGATCAAAATGTGCAATCTGATCGTCCTTGCCGTCATTATTAGCATCTCTGTTCTTGATTTTTCCATCAGACCACGTCGCCTGAGGCCAAAGCAAAAATATCAGGCAAATGATACATAAAAATAAATTTTTATAAAAAGTCATTACTATCTATCCAATTTACACTAATGTAATAACGTTATCATTTAACAAAGCATCTAAAGTTTTTATGTTAATTCAAACACAACAACCACCCGAACAGGGACAGCACCTTTAAAAATATTTACAGGAGGTCTTGGAAAGGGGACCGCATTCATTATAGCCTTCACCGCCGCTTCATCAAGAAGCACATGCTGAGGCATAATCACTTTAATATCCCGAACATTTCCTTCCGGAGTTATTACAAAGACCACAGGAACTCGTCCTTCTATTTGGAGTCTCTGAGCTTTGTCAGGGTATTTTTTATTTTGTTCGATCCGCAATTTTACCATTTCAAGATAACTTTCCGCGGTAGAATAATCACCGGACTCAACATTATATATCTCAGGCTGCCATTGGCTTACATGAAGAGAACCAAAAGACAGGTCAGGCATGGGGATATTTTCTACAATGCCGTTAGAAGATATTTCAGGCGTTTTGATTTTCATGGGAATATTTTGAGGCGGTTGAATTCGATTTATTTTTAATATCCTATGATTTTCAGGTAACTGAAATTCTTTTATACGGCGGCGTGGCTTGGGAATTTCCCGAATAAATGGCTTGCTAATATCTTTAAGCTCTAATTCAATATAACTGAGCAAATCTGGGGTGTAAAATCCTGATATTTTAACCGCCAGAATCAGATGAATCCCCAATGATATTAATATTAAAAAGTATAATAACCGGTTGGGGTGTTTTTTTGTTTGTTTTTCAATCCCCACGTTCCTGTCTTCTTTTAAAAATAAAATAGAATATCAACCCTGAAATAATAGTTAATGCGCCATAGAATGTCACTATAGGATTTTCTTTTACACAAAATATTATAATCCACATATTTCCCAAAATAAAAATAAGCGGGGTCACTGGATAACCAAAGGTTTTATAAGTTTGTTTCGAATCCGGCATGCGAGCGCGTAAATACATCAAACCCAATACAGTTAACACTGCAAAAATTGAAAGTGTAAATCCGATATAAAGCAAAAGCTTGTCAAAAGATGAAGTAATCACCATTATAATTGCAATCAAGGCTTGCAATATTATGGCATAAGCCGGAACCCTTTGTGTTTTTGTTAATCTTGAAAACAGATTGAAAAATAACCCGTCTTTTGCCATAGCATAATAAACTCTGGGACCAGCCATTATCATGGCGCTGACTACCGAAAGCAGACATATTGTAACGGCACCCGAAAAAAACCTGCCTACATTGGGACCGAATAGTCCAGCAGCAGCCACAGCACCTATTTCTAATTTCCCGCTCATGCTATTTAATGAAAGGGCATATACATAAAGTAAATTAAGAAGCAGATACAAACAAATGACAACAACTGTCCCGATAAAAAGAGAAAGGGGTATATTCTTGGAAGGATTTTTTATCTCACCTCCCATATAAGCGGCCGCATTCCAGCCACTGTATGCAAAGGAAATAAATATCAAAGAAGTAGCAAAACCACCTGAAGTCAGTATAGTCGGATCAAATTCGATTGAAAAATGGGACATAGAACCCTTGCCGTATAAAAAACCGGCAACAACAAAACATAAAATAAGACAAATTTTAAAACCTGTAAGCGCATTTTGCACACGGCTTCCTATTGAAACGCTGTAACAATGAACAAAAGAAAACAACAAAATAATTCCTATTGCTAAAACCGATGGGGCATTTGCCAATAACAACGAATCCTGAACCTGTAAACCTTTACTTTCAAAAACGGAATTGAAAAAATATTTTGAAAAGGCAATTGAGGATGCTGCTATCGGCGCTGAAAATCCCACAATAAGTGATATCCAACCTGAAAGAAATCCCAGCCGTTCCCCAAAACATTCCTTTAAAAATACATATTCACCACCTGCCCTGGGGAATATGGAACCCAGTTCTCCATAACATAAAGCACCGGACAGTGCGAAAACCCCGCCAATTATCCAGCAAATAAGCAAGGCTTTTGGATCTTGCAGAGATTCAATAATAAATCCTGAAGTTGTGAATATGCCGGTGCCGATCATATTGGCTATTACCAGAATTATCGAAGTACCCAATCCGATTTGTCGCTTTAATCCGGCACCGGCGTTATCATTTACATTGTTCATTATTCACAACTTAATACTAATTGTGAGATTTTTTTTCGTAACAGGCACCTTCCAGTTCGCTAAGGCAACGACCCACATAGATCAGACCCAGAAATTTTTCATGGTACTTGCCAGCCGCATCCGCAAGGCCATTTAAATCTGTTTGGATAACATGTTCACTTCCGGAATACCCTGCCTTATAGACCAAATATGCCGGAGTATCCGTTTTAAAATCCTTTTTAAACTTTGCAGCCAAAGCAGGCACTTCTTTTAATCCCATAAAGATGGCAAGAGTTTCACCTTTGTCGGCTATGTTTTTAATCATTTCCGGATTTTCTTGAATCCCCATTGGTGTTGTAAGTACAATGGAACCATTGCAACCGATACGTCTTCGAATCATGCTGTTTGAAACATTGAAAGAACTAAGCCCCGGAATCACTTCAATCTGATCCTGAGGAAAATACTGTCTAAGCCAGCTCCATCCGCTCCAAATTGTAGGATCTCCATAATCCATAATTGCCACGGTTTTATTACTATCCAGAGCATTTTGGATAATTACAGCATATTCTTTTCTTTTCTCTGCCAATTTTGCCTCGATTTGAGGTTCTGACATGCCCGGATTTTCTTTTCTGACCTTCGGAGGCGAAGATTTGTAATGATCAAAAAGAACCGGCTTTTTGCCCATGTATTTACCAAAACGCTTCAAAATATCATCGCATACCACAAAAGCATCGGCTTCGGCCATAGATGAGATGGCATTAAGGGTAATAAGATTAGTGTCACCGCAACCCACACCGATGATATATATCTTAGCTGGGCGTTTTAATGAAAGTACTTCAATTTTTTGCAATGCCTTCACATCGCGGTCACTCATAAGATCATCCGGCGGAACCAGTACAAATTTACCTCCGTTTTCGATATCTTTACCACCAAGTCTGTCCGCAATCAGCAAACGATCACCTGTAGTATCAAGATATATTTCACCGTATGAAAAAAGGCTACGATATCCGTCCGGAGCTGATGCAAGAAACACCTGAGCCAAATCCGGTTTTAGTTCCACTGTATCAAGCAAAGACTTGAAAAACACCCCTTCAAAACGATCTATTCCGTGGAAGCCTTTGCCTTCCCCAAGATGTTTGATGGTCATCTTTGTTCTTGGAAAACCCGAAAGTGTTTTAAAGTCTTTATTATTAATATTGGCACCAATAATGGAAAAATCTTTTGAGTAAAATTTTTCTGATTTTTCAGACGGCATTTTGGGCCTCAAGTCAATAACCTCAATAGATGTGACACCATCCAGAGAACGATCGGCAAAAGTGTCACTTGATATGACCAGTTTGGGAAAATCAATATTTCTTTTCAATTTGTCCATACGAGGCTGGTATTCTTCAGGACTGTGGCATCCTGTACAGGAATGCTTTGGCATAATAGGCTGGGCAGATGTGGCAATAATGATTCTTCCAGGGTTCCTGTAAAAAACCTCTCCCCATGAAAGGGCTACGACTTTGCCGTTTTCTCCCTTTATACGAATGGCCAAATCCACTTTTTTGCCAAAGGCGCTTTCTTCCTTTTCTATATAAGCCAGTTCCAGAAGCGCTCTAAGCGGTACTCCCCTGTAAAGGAAAACACCCCTGAAACTGCCGTCTGTCATGACTTCGTTAAGCTGAACCTTAATGGAGTCAAACCCATTAAGGTCATCAATCGACAGATTCATTGGCTGCTTGACCAGCCCTGTTATACTCACTGTGTTAGAAGAAGCAGCACAGGGATACGAAACAAGCCATAGAACCATAATAAGTGCTATGCAAAAACTAAAGTTTTTCATATAAATATCCTTATTTATAAGTCTTTGCTTGAATTAATATCTCAAACTAAAACCAGCCAGAAAATTCAGGCCTGGCTCAGGACCACTTCCTTCATAATAATCTATGTCCGTCAAATTAGTTCCCTGGATAAACACTTCGGAATCAAGGCCCCCAAACTTACCGATTCTTTGTGCAAGTCTGGCATTAAGCAGAAGATAATCCGGCAGTTTCTCCCAATTGTAGCTTGTATCTTCCCAGTATTGTCTCTGAGTGTAAGAAGTCTGAACACTTGCTGAAAGCCCAAACGGAAAAAGATAGCGCACATCCAGATTTATTCTGTGTCGGGGCCTGTTTTCCAATTCGCGGTCATCGTTGGCATCGTCCTCTGTAGACATATATGTGTAGTTAGCATTAATATAGAGATCTTTTATTAAATGAAAGTCAAGGCTGGCCTCCACACCCTCTATCTTTGCCTTATTGATATTTACGTATATTCTGTCACCGGATACAGGATCTCGAACTCTTTCTATAAGATCATCAATGTCATTATAAAAATAAGCCACGCTTCCTTTAATTTTTTCAGTGAAATCACGGGAAATTCCGACTTCGTAAGTTATGGCTTTTTGTGGATCAAGATCGGGATTACCACCAGCATGATTACTATAAAGTTCTATAAGCTTAGGGAACCTGGTTTTTTTCGCAACCGAAGCATGCAGGCTGGTATCCTTATTTAAATCATAAACCACCCCAAACTGCGGATTAAAAGTGTCGATACTATCCGGCACAGGCTGATCATAAGCTTTTTTAGGTTTAAAATAATCATAGCTTAAACCAAGTACGAATGAAAGGTTGTCCAAAGGTTTGATTTCATCTTCAATCGCATAGGTGTATGTCTCAGATTCATAATCTTCCTTGGGTGTAAAACCCGGTACACCCATAGAAGCGGAATCAAGATAATCTTGTTGTTTATGATTATCTCTTGTATAATTTATTCCGAGCTTCAGATAACTCCACTTTTTAAAGTCGAGAAAAGCATGCAGCATTCCTCCTGATGAATAATCATAATATGAACTTTCCTCAAACCATTTTCTTGAAGTTGTATGATTAGCATCCCAGCTTACATCCTTCAAAGTATCTTTATGTTTAACGTAGAACCCTCTTGCTTTGAGTGTAACAATATCGTTGAATTTCTTTTCTCCTGCCAGATTAAGATGCCACTGATCCCACTTGTCAAAAGACCAATACCGGCTGTACTCGGTCGGAACCCCGCGTTCATTATTATGATAGTCAAATGATAAATAGATACTGGTATCCGGATCCGGATCAAAACCGACTTTGGCGTGAAATGTGCGTTTTATATAATCACTAAGATCCCTTTTACCTCCATCTTCATTATATTCAGTACCCAATCCAACCGTAGAATTGTTTTCGTTAAAATCATCTGAAAGACTGTAACCGTCGGAACTTTGATAGCCATATGTCAACCAGTAATTAAATTTTCCAACCTGGGCTCCATGATTTAAAATTATTTTTCTGGTGTTATAATCCCCAAATGAAGTAGTAATTTCCGTAAACGGTTTTTTACTTCCTTTTTTTGTTATAATGTTTACAACTCCTCCCATAGTGTTGGCACCATAGAGTGCAGAAGATGCCCCTTTGGTTACCGTAATTTTGGATATTGCATCAATAGGAATCATGGTTAAATCAACAGTTCCGTAATAAGTCTCAAGGGAGGGCACGCCATCGATCAGAACCTTGACATCTCTTTGATCAAATCCCCTAAGACTTACAAAAGCCTGACCCTTTCCACCCCTTTGGACATCAACAGCAGGCAAAAGTTCAAGCGCATCCGCAACTGTTTGAGCTCCTCTTTGCTTGATGTCTTCCAAACTTACTTCAGTAACAGTTGTAGCCAAATTAACCGCTTGCTGTTGCCCGGTAACAATAACCTCTCCCAATTCATAAACTTGTGTCTCTGAGTTCGATTCTTCAGCCAAAGAAACATTAATCAACAAAAATGTAATAATCGAAAAAACTAACCATAAGCCAAAAATCTTAAAGAACTTCATTTCTCTCTCCTCCTCGTAACCACAAAACTTAAATCTAAAATTCATATCGAAGTTGGTCCTTCTTTCGTGTCTCCTTTATCAGGATGTTTCCAAGTCATAATTAAATGAATTGCTATTCCCAATATCATTAACGGATAAATAACAAGAAATGCCTGCAGCACCGGATTGCAGGCTATTGCCAATTTTACGCCGGGCAAGGCGTGTAAGGTTTCGTCTTCGTTAACCGGGGAAAGAAACCATTTCAGAGTAATCTGAATATCTTTGTAATATAACGGCCTGAGCAGATAAATGCGGCCTTTAGCCAGTAAACGGTCTCCCTCGTTAAGTGTCACTTCTGCATAATTTTTATTATAGTTTAATTCATTATTCATGATTTCTCTTCGTGATTTTTGAAGCACTTTGGGGTCATCTACAAAATGGATATCAGTTATTTTCAGATCATAAGTGTTTTCAAGCGAAAACACTTCGTTCTTAAAAAGAGATACATCCCCGTGTTTGTAACCCATCATGAAACCTCCCAGATGTCCAAGCGCAACAAAACCAAAAATGATATGTACTATCAGCATAAAGAGTTTTGCCCCGCTGAAACGATGCCGCATCATTTTTAAGATGCGATTCCAGGAACAAAAGATAAGGTTGACGCCCATACCAACCATGACCAGACAAAGCCCTATAAACCAAAGCTTTAGCTGAGTTGTTCCCTGTAAGGGATTTATAAGCCAATCTATTGTCAGTACAGAATTCATCTCCTTGAACAATTTAAAGAAGTCTTTATTTGACGCCAGTATCAATCCCCAGACAAACCACAATAAAAGGACAACGAAGGTCCATACTGCAAAATTAAGTGATGAAAGGCGTTCCGTAATCCTGCTCATATAATACTCCTGATCGCCATCAGAGCTAAAATCAGAAAACCGGATACAATACCAAGTCTGGGTCTCCAGCTTCCCGGACGATGGTTAGAACCCGGAATATGAACTGCCAACATAAAATACATAACAATCAGGGTGGACTGGAAGAACCCTGCACCCCATTGCCAGAAATCTCCCCACCCTCTCAGACACCAATGGATTCCAACATATTCCGCTATAAAAAACAGCGCTGCACCCAAAATTAAAAAATTTCTTCCCAGATGTGCACGGTAAAAAGCCAGAGAATTGCTATTGCGGCTATCAAAGCGGGATTGAATATAAAGAGCTGACGAAAACAAGGTTAATGAAACCACTGCTATCCGTAGAGCATGAAACATAATGATATAAAGATCATCATAATCATATCCGAATGGGCTGGGTTCTTTTCTTACAAAAGCAGCTATACCCATAATAAGCAATATCTCGAGCCATACCCAGAATCTCAGATCAGGAATTTTCCCTTCCTGCCTGCTAAACAAAAACCCCAATACTGATAGGATTAACGCCCCTAACATTAGAGACTCAAAAAGCCGGTAAACAGGTGCGTGTCCTGACCACACCATAAGGACAACCATACAAATTACATTAGCAATCAACCCAATCAGAGCCATGAGATTTTCTAAAATCTTTTTGCGAAGTATGCAAAACCCAAAGGTCAAAAAATAAAATAAAAAAGTTATTGCATAAAATAAAATCAGAGTATTTTTCATATGCACCCGTATCGATAAAATACTTCCATCATACATACATGATATAAAAATTTATGAAAAAGTGGCAGTTTATCAGCAGCTTCCAATTTCTATTGAATGGAATAACAAATGTCGAATTTGTCATATGTTGCATAGTTACAAATGTTAGTTCTTGTCAATATTTTTTTTAATATTGCATTATTATTTTTATAGTAACCATAAATAACCTGTGCATACCTTTAGTAACTTTTGGAAAGGAATAGATAACCCATGGGTTCCTTAAAATATGCCAAGCCGCGGCCTCCAACTTCCCGGACGATGATTCGACCATAGAATATGAATAGCCAACATGAAAAATATTACTACCAAAGTGGACTGGAAGAAGACCGCGCCTCATTGCCAGAAATCCCCCCCATCCTCTCAGACACCAATGGGTTCCAATATATTCAGCCATCAAAAACAGCACTGCACCCAAAATTATAATTCTTAGCAACCTCCAGCTCTACTGTGGCTAAATCGACATATGACAAATTTGACATATGTCATGTGCTATAAAGGCTATCTTTTGGCAATAGACTTTTTGGATCCATTCGTAGGGATGCGTGTAGTGTATTAAAAGCTGAAATGATAGATAAAATTCAAATGTCGAAAACCCCGACCTTCTTCTTTATTGGCAGTTTCTTGATCCTTTTTTCCAGCCTGAGTGCCTCCTATCGTGTCATTGGCCGACTTTGAGCTTCGAGATGAATGGGAAAGCTACATGATAAAACTGAAATTATCAGGGCAACATTGCATCATAGCTTTGTAAATACTTATATATTTATAAGATTCCAATACTCCTATCAATAAGAAAGAAATAAGAGGATACAAGGAATAAACCTTAAAGTCATTTTACTACATTCTTAAGCCACCATTGACGCTGTAATCTTGGCCAGTAATCCAATTGGCATCTTCAGAGGATAAAAAAGCGACCATGGCTGCTATTTCTTCCGGCTCTCCCAGCCTCCCCACAGGCACCGCGGACACATACTTGTCTTGGATGCCCAAATATTTGGTCATAGCCTTAGCCAGGGCTGGAGTGTTGACCGGCCCGGGAGATATACAATTGACAGTTATACCATCTCCGGCTAACTCCAGGGCAATAGCTCTGGTGAAGCCTGCTACCGCGGCTTTGCACCCTGAATAAATGGCAAGATTAGCCGTCCCGTGTTTGCCGGAATCCGAAGCTATATTAATGATCCTGCCCTTTTTTTGCCCAAGCATTTGGGGTATGACAGCTTTGCAACACAAAAGGGTGCCAATAAAGAGTATATCTGTTTCCACTCTCCACGATTCAAGTTCAGTTTCGTGAAAACGTTTAAAAGCGTAGTGATCGGTCTTAGGACCGTGAGAGTTGACCAGGATATCCACATGGCCAAATTTGGCAATGCTCTTTTGAACCATCTCCTTGACATCGTATTCGCTGGTTACATCAACCTTTAACGCCAATGCCTTACCTCCGGTTGTATTGATGTCCTCAGCACCTTGCTCTGCTACCTCTTTGTGCACATCCGTCAGCACAACACTGGCGCATTCTCCAGCCAAAGCTCTGGCGATGGCTAAGCCTATGCCACCGGACGCCCCTGTGACTATGGCTACCTTATTTTCAAATCGCATATTATATTCTCCATTTTAGTGTTATTAACAAAGAGATTTGTCCTGTTTTATAGCAAACAAATTGTCCATTTTTCTGTCCCCGGAAAAATGTTAAATTTGTAGTCGAAATATCTTACCTGAGACAGAAGACGATAGGATAGTTACGCTGCCTTTTCCTTTTTTCTTTCAGTTTCCCTTGTTTATCATAATCAACAAATTCGCGTGAAACATGGAAAATGGCAAATGAACGATCAATCTAAGGATATTAGATGACTTAATTATACTGCGGATCTCCAGCCGTCGATAGCCACAAATTGACCGGTAATAGATGAAGCCCCATCAGAACAGAGCCACAGTACAGTCTCGGCAATCTCCAGCAGCACCCCAAGCTCTCCTATCGGCATAGTATTATTGAGCCTTGCTTCTGCTTCCGGATCACGTTTAAAGTGTTCCTCCGCCCCAAAAGTGTGGATCTGGCCCGGACAAATGGCATTCACACGAATACCCGATTTGGCATACTCCAGAGCAGTTGTTTTTGTTAACCCCAATATCCCATGCGTGCTGGCTGAATATGCGCACTGGTAAGGCGTCCCATACAATCCCGAAGCTGACGACATATTTACGATAACCCCACCTCCCTGCTTTAACATATGATGTATCTCATATTTCATACATAGCCAAACCCCCCTTAGATTGATGTCCATAAGATGATCCCAGTCTTCTTCTGAGATATCTGCTGTTAATGCTAAATTCACACCGATCTCTGCGTTATTAAAGGCGTAATCAATACGGTCATATATTCCGATAGTTTCCAGTATCATCTCCTCTATCTCAATTCGCTGGCTGATATCAGTGTTGATATAATAGGCATCGCCGCCAGTTTCTCTGATCATCCGGACAGTCTCTTCACCACCATTTGTCATAATACCAGCAATAACAACCTTTGCATTTTCCCTTGCAAAAGCCAACGCAATAGCTTGACCAATCCCCATAGATTCACCGGTAATAAGAGCCACCTTGTTTTGAAATTCTGCTTCCAAGTAACATGTCCCTTCTCTTAAACTAAAAGTATATTGATGATCATTCTTATCTTAGCTGTATCTTTTTACCGTCTCCGCCAAGATTTAATTGGCATTCTCTTCTTTCTCTTTGATGCTCCAAAATCATGCACCAAATAACGGTTTTACTATATTGCTTTAGACTACTTTCAATTTGACTGGCCATTAGGCATATAACCCATCAGGTTTATCTGATTGCCTTCAGTTATGATGGTCATCGCGCGCGCGCCAACTATGATTGCTTTTTTCTCACTCAAAAAATCAAGTCCGCTGAACCAGGATAGCTTTATATCCATTGAAACTTCGGTAGGCTGCCACGTCTTTCCGCCATCTTCGCTCGTCATTATCTCCCCACGGTCTCCTGCCGCAATACCAAAATTGCCCTGCATTTTAACTTCATAAAACGTTGGATACTCCCCTTTATCATCGCGTGCCAGGGTAAGTGTTTTCCACGTCTTTCCGCCGTCTTCGGTCCTTAGCACCGTGCCGCTCAACCCTACCACAACCCCCTGATGATTCGAAGTAAAAGATACCCCGAATAGCGTGTTTTCAGTTCCTGTATCCTGAGGGTTCCAGGTTATACCTCCATCCTTCGTGTATAATATTGTGCCAAACTCACCAACCATCCAGCCCTCTTCTTCTCCAACGAAAGTCATGCTGTAAAAAATAACATCCTTTGGACATGTTTTGTTTTCCCAGGTTTTCCCGCTATTACCCGTATAGAAAATCGCTCCCCAATCACCTGCAGCCACACATTTCTCAGGGCTAAGGGCTTTTACCGCAAATAGATGCTTTCTTTCCGGTGCAGTCTGCTTGCTCCATGTCTTGCCGCCGTCAACCGTATAAAGGATCGTACTGCCTTTCCCTACAATCCATCCTACTTTGGGATTGCAAAAGGAAACGGATAAAAGCAACATGTTTGTCTCGGCATCCTGCTTCTCCCAGTTCAAACCTCCGTCTGTGGTATGCTCGATTTCTCCCCGGTCGCCTACCGCCCAACCTTCCTGCTCATTTATAAAACATACTGAAAACATACTATTTCTGAACCCATGCTTCTTGGACACAGCAAAAGCAAGGCCGCTGGAAAATATTAATAATGCGGACAGCAACACCAGGATAATAAGTTGGGTACTTTTCCTTTCCATCTTATTTTCAACCTCTCTTTTCATGTATTTTGTTCCTCTCTGTGATTACGTATTTGATCATGTGCTGTTATCGGGGTAATAAAAATTGAAATCTGTACCCCGGCAACGCAATGGCAATCTGTTCTGATATTATGCCCTGTACTTGGGCAATATCTTTTCAGGGCCCACGATGGAGACCAAAGCTGGCAGAACAGTTAGTGCCCCAACCATGTTGGCAACTAACAGGAATGCCAAAAGAATCGCCATCTCAGCCTGAAATTTGAAACTGGCAAAAGCAAAGAAAATAACAGAAACAACCAGGGTCGATGCCGTAAAAATGATCGCTTTCCCTGTTGTAGTGATTGCCAGGTAACGTGCCTTTTTGTAATCGCCGTTGCTGAACTGGTATTCCTCCGACAGGCGGCTTAGAATATAGATGCCGTAGTCAACGCCTATACCCACGCCCACCGAGGCCACAGGCAGGGAATTGATGTTCATGTCAATCCCCAGCCCGAGCATCAAAAGATCACTCAGCACCTGCGACAACAATAGGGGGATAAACAAGACTAGCGCACCCCAAAAGGTCCGATATGCAATTGTGCAAAACAGGAATGTAAAGCCAAAGATGAGCGCCATATTTATCCAGTAGGACCATTCCACTTCCTCGTTCACTGCAGCGAGAATACCTAAAATACCACCGGCCAAACGAAATTTTATCTTATCGACTGGGTTATCATCAATATATTGCTTAAGTGTTGCAATGGCATCCTTAATGACCTGGTTATTATACTCGCGGAAATAGAGGATTATGGTTGCATTGGTATAATCGAAGGATACGTAGCGATCCATCTCACCTCCGCTTGTGGAACCACTGATTAAACGCAGAACCTGTTCCACATCCAATGGTTTTTCGGGCAACATAGCCCACTTTGGATGCCCATCATGAAACATCCGGAAAACTGTTTTTATCATATCGCTTATGGTTATGGCACCGCCCACGGCTGGGATATTGTCGCGGGCATAAATCCCCAATTCATTAATAACTCTTACCGTAGCCGCATCCGCTATCGAACCTTCCTTATTTTCTGTGCCTTCGGCAACGACAACCATCTGACTAGCGCCTATAAAATCTTTATTAACAATATCCGCGGCTATATTGTAGGGATGATCAGAATAGAGTATAGCCTTGCCTGCGCTGGTATCACCTACCTTCAAATGTTTTTGCGTTAAATAACCGCCTCCAAAGATAACTATAATAACCAAAGCCAGAACAATCCACTTCCGGAACCCCTGAGTCAGGGAGATAAAAAACTCACCAATCTTTATGTATATTTTATCACCGGGACGTGCCGTGATCTCTCTCAGTTTCTCACGTGCCGCATCCTTGTCCAAAGCTGCAAGCTGATCCTTCTTTAAATGCTTGGCCCGCGGCGGTGGCAGGAGAGAAACCAAAACCGGATGCATTACGATCGAACTGACATAGATAGAGATAATCCAAAAACTACCGTAGATGGCCAGATTCCGCATCAAAGGAATGCTTGCCACAGCAATAGTGAGTACGCCCAGACCATCGGTGATCAGTCCCAAAATACCGGGTTTGTAAAGATAGCCGTAAGCGCTGATGATGGCTTTTTTCTGCTCCCCGATAGTGGCATATTCCTCATGGTAACGTTCCATGGACTGGACAGAGTGGCTCAATGCCCTTGCCGATAAAAGCAGTGGTATTACCAGAACAAGCGGGTCAATGTTTATTCCCAGCGTTGCCGCAAAACCCAAGCCCCAGATTGCGCTGACCACAGCGGAAATCATGGGGATGAATACCCCCATGAAGCTGCGAAAATACCACCACAGCATGATGAGCATCACCACCGCAGTCACGATAAAGACATTGTAAAGCTGAGGGACATAGTGGGCTATCCAAGCATAAAGCATGGGATAGCCGGTAATATAAAGGGTGTGATTAGAGTCATCGACTTTCGACTTAATCTTTTGCATTTCCTTAAAAAGATAATCCAAGTCCAGACCTTCTTCCCAAAAACCGGCGGATATCAAAGCCGCTTTGTCATCGGGGGAAACATATACGCCCCGCACCCCCTCATTGGTATAAACCCTCTCTTTTAGAGATCTCAACTCCTCCGGTGTTTCAGGTAATACTTTCACGATCGGACTGATTCTTAAACCACTTGCCCCCACACCGATATTCTTGAGCCTTGGATGGGTCAAGGAGATAATCTGTAAGTTATCCACCCCTTTTACGGCCATGATTTCCTGGGTAATCAGATCAACCTTCTTAATGGTTTCCACATTGTAGATATCCCCTTTTTTTACCTCCAGAACCATGGTCATAACATTTGCCGTGCCGAACATGTTGCGATATTGCTTATAAAGTTTGATATACTCATGTTTGGGAGGATAGAGATCGAAAAAATCGGTGTGGATCCTAAGGTTTAAACAATTGTAACCGAAGAAGAGGGTGCCCAAAACAATTAATATAAGCATCAGAACCGGATGACCAACATGAAATTCAACCAACTTTAACCAAATTGTCTTTTTATGTTCGCTTGTCATCAATTACTCCTCATATCTCACAATTTATATTTGTTTCTTCAAAACCACTGAGATGTCCGGTTAAGTTTTTGCATATAACCGGGAATGTTTTTGTTCTCTGAAAAATACGAACTTACAGTACTGCCGGCATCACGAAGTTCGTATTTCTTTGTATTCGTAATCACCGTATTCTTTTGATACGGATGTGCTCTCCATGAGTTTCATGGCAATAAATCACTATGGGCAGATAGGTAATAAAATATCCGAATCAAGGCAAAGCTGTCGGTGTTGACATCATATTTATGTTAAAGCCCATATGGATTTTGGCTTTTCTATAGTTTTTTCAATAGTCGCCCAGGCCGTTGGAATCAAGGCGTTGATTAGTAAACTATCAATAGGGTTGAATTCTCCGAAGGCTTAATACCGATTCGTGAGAATATTAGATGCTTCTATGCAAAGATTTGAATAGACTAATTGCCGTTATTTTAACACCCTGTTATTGATGGCCCCGAAAAACTACTACCCTCGATACCGCTTTTGAAAAAATATTTTTACGAGCAAAGTCATTTCATTTAAGAACTTGAATATAATTTCTTCCTAAAACATATTCTTAAAAATATCAGAAAATTAATATTTTTTATTCATCCGCAAAAGACATTTTCAATATTTATTACCTCTTGGTATAAGCACCGGCATTTCAATGAATATATACAGCCGGGTAATATAATTTTGGAAATGACACTGGTCGAAGTTTTTCTCCTGTTGATTATTTTTTGTAAATCTTGGGGACTAATTTCAAGCATTTTAAAACCGTAAAATGGTGAAATTAGTCCCCATTAAAATCGCCTCAGTTAATCCTATTCTAAAATCGTTATGGATTTGCCTGTTATTTGGACATGGACATTAAATAGTCCTTAGTAAACCAATCCAACGGCATCCTGGAAAGAGGTTCAAAAATCGCGTACCCTTCCGGAGTCTTGGGAGTCAAAAACCACCCAATGGTGGCATGGCGAGCTTTTTCGTCAACAGTTACCTGGGCATCCCTTAATCCCACATTGTTATTGCCATCTTCGCCTTCTTGCAAGCCATAGGTGGACATTGTCCAGGTTCGGAACTGTCCGGCTCTATCCTTCACTTCCTTCATCCAGATCAGGCAGGTATCCTGATCAACATAATTTGTGTGCAATCCCCAGGCATAATAACGATTTCTTGGCATCTGCTCAATGATCCAGCACTTCCTTGGCACCCAGATTGCGTTGGTGGTTGCCCATTTGGCACCTTTCCACCCCGGAGTATTAAAGCCAAATTTTATCGTCGGTACCTGCATGAAAAGCGTTCCATCGGGGTCAGACTTGGCATGAATCTTCAAAGCGGAGGTAAACGGAACGAGGATCGTCTGCTCTCCCACAAGTTTCCATTCCATCGTTTTGTTTTTTCCACACCAACTAAAACCCAGATCCGTCCAGGAATCACTTCCCATATATGGGTCAGACCGCTCGACGCCGGAACTTTGCCGAATACGGCGAATAGAAGGGATATAGTTGAACTGTGTAATATCAGGCCAGTCGAGCTTATCGTACATCAATGAATTCATTCCGTACATGCTGAAGGGCTCTTGTACCAGACTAAGCTCAACGTAAGAATAATGGTTGGGATTTTGGCTCTCAGTGATTGCAAGCTCCGGTGGCCGGCCCAAGAGGTGGTTGTTAAGACTGTCCCCGATGATAAAACGATGCTCACCTTTATCTTTGTGTATCCACGAAATACGGCTATAATATCTGACACCCATCAAACGATGTTTATTATAGTAGAAGTTCCACATTATCTTTTCGCCAGCCTTGGGATCCGATGGATTGACGTTGGGAAAAGGAAAGCCATAAACATTGCGAAGAACCTGTCTCCCCGAGCCTTTATCAATTAAATCACCCTCGGCATTTAGATCGAATTTACCGTCATTCTTTTTACCCGCCGCTACAAATTTATCCCAGTGCTTATATTCATAATTTAATTTACCCGTTTGGAGAATGAAGTCTCCCCTTTCCACAGCCCTGTAAAGAGCCGGCATAAGCATATTTTTATATTGTGCAACGTTGTTACTATCTATCGTCTTGGCAATATCCTTGGTCTCCTGAGCAGGACTTACTCCCCCAAGCATTAGCAAAGCCGTAAATAGCGACCATCCCAACCACACCAAAACTCTTGTTGTTTTTGTTTTCACTTTTTTCCTCCTCATCAATTGCCCAAGCGGGCAACAAGCCACTTGTGGGTTTATTTATCCCTCATAGTTACCAGTTATAACCTAACTTTAAGGTCAACTCGCTCGTAGTAACAAGTCCCGCAAAGCCGGTCTTGGCAGTCTTATCTCCCAAGAAGGCGTGTAATCCAATACTGGAATAAAAATCGTTGCTTATCTGCCAAGATACTACAGGGTGAATATATCCCGATTCACCTCCTGCTCCAGGCCGGCTGGGAATCCAAGCGGCAGCAAACGTAGGAGCGATCCTGCCTTCGAGCAAACTCCATGATACAAAAAAGCTAATTATATCCAAATCCCTTTGCTTGGAGCCCGCTTTCTGCGATTCCGGTTTATTGAAGACACTATCCCATTCGTTGATCTTCTCATGTATCCACTCGAAACCTAAATTCGATCTTTCATGAGTGGTAAGAAAGGGAAGCATATACTTCTTGTCAAGCGCCAGCATCCACCGGGTAGTTGGTTTCAAACGAAATAATGCCAGACCACCCGGCACTTTGTTGCTTGGCTCAGCGCCATAGCGCGAAATCGGATCGCCTGTGTGACGAGCAATCTCACCTCTGATAATGAGGTCCAAGGGCAAAATATTATAACTAAAATAAGCACCGTAAACATGCTGTATATTGTGAGTTAACAAGAAAGTACTTGTTGCAGGGACTAACACTGTGCCACCATCATTGTTAACGTCTCGGAAGTAAGTAGCTGAAATACTTAAATTATCCTTGATATCAACAGTTACTTTCGCACCGTATTCCTGCTCTTCAGTAGGCACACGCTGTTCGACGTTATAGCCTTTAAAACCGCCAAACAGGATACTTACATAAGGTGCCTTTAAACCTACCGATGGGTCACCGGCAACACTGTCAAGAGGCCCGAATTGCGCGGGGCGGATATCGGGAACCCAGAGAAAATCAAAATTAACACCCAAACCCCTCATAACAGGAAGGCTGTAGTTTAACCGCGCCATCCAGAGTGGAATTTTTACATCATCAGGGTTCTGAAAAAACATCATATTAGATTGATCCTTGGGGTTGATAACATCCAAAAGGGTGGAGTTACCCCCAGCCTCACCCCAGGAGACAATCTGCCTTCCGGGTCTGAAGAAGAAGTTACCTAAAGCCCCACTATAACGAAAATCAATAAAAGCCTCTCGCAAATCATTCTCAAATTTGACATCCTTCTTGCCATAGTCAAAGCGCGACAGTCCCATATTTTCACGGATGTCATGATATTCATTACCCCTCAAATCGTATATAGAGTCATAAGCCCCGCGAAAGGTCATATGAGCCTTCAAAACCCGAAAACTCCCCCATTCCAGATTAGATCCGGGATCGATATCAAGATCGAATTTCAAAGTGTTTCTCTGCTGAACTCCTTCTGCTTCTTCGAAAAAGCCGTTTTGAATTCCGGTTGTATCACGCAGAACATAGCTTGATTCGAGATAACCATGGAAGGTTGTTACAGTGCTCCCCACCCCAGCCCTGATTTCAGGTGTGAATAGCCCCAAGATAGCCGTTATGGCAAAAACATATAACAATCCTTTTCTTCTAATTCTTCTTTTAGACCTCATAACAATGCCTCCTTTTTTACTTTGCAAAGTGTCTTAGCAACAACTTTATAGCTCAGCCTATTCCTTTTTTCCTCCTTCTTTATAGTATTTGACACCATTAAAGAAAAACCTTCCATCATCTCATATGTGTTCATAACGAGCCACGGCAGTTTCTATAAAACCACATCATGACCATCGAAAATGTAGCCCAATGCATTGCTGAGAGCCTCACAATCTCCCACCGTATTTACTCCCTCAATCCTTCATTCTTTGCTAATAATGATCTCAACTGCCACTATGATCTTTCAGGGAAACTCTTTTATGATCATATTTGCTATCTACACACTACTTACGGCAGTATACTGACGTAAAATGGTAATAAGTCCGTCGTGGTTTCTACTTTACTATTTAACTTTCCCCCTTATAGAGACGGTTAAAAATTGCTCATTTGTTTTACGGTGCCTTCTATTTGATCCCACCCTCTTTCTTTATAATATTCCGTCAGCAGCGCATCGAATCTCTTTTCGTTTACAGGATCATGGTCCTCATCCTCAGAGACAAGACGCTCTGAAACAAAGCGCCGGGCAATGAAGCGATCATCCTTTCTGGTACGCCCTTCCCGAAGGTTATACATCCTCCTTATATCCCAGACACGCCCCATAGCTTGCATGAGATTTTCCCCGTTTATCTTAATACCTGTCAGAGACTCATAGAGACCGGCCCACACACTTAATTCCACCTGCTGATGCACGGGCATCTGGCACAGGCCAAGGCTATCGAACATTGTAGCGTGATCCTCTGCCCATTTGGCAAACCGCGCCAATCCAAATCCCTCCAAATCTGTGGCAGCTTGTTCTGCTTGATCCGATGGCATCCCAAAATTCTTTTCGAGGTACTCCTTGGTCATTACTTTACCCGCCCAACCGGGTGTGTGAAATCTACCTCCCTCAGCGTTAAGCATGACGCTGAATAAATCAGGCGACATTCCTCGCCGTGGATCGTAATAAATCGCGTGCCCCCTCGCATGGACTGAATATTTCTCAGAATTTTTCCCGATAAGCTGGGGCCCTTTGATCAATCCATCGGCTAGTATATTCCCTAATCCTTGCCTGAAGACCATCTTTCGGAGCAGTTCCTGCACTTCCTCTGCTGCTCCCCAATCTAACTCTATCCCATCGGTGTCGGTTTTATCTATGATTTTTTCCTGGTAAAGCTCGATTGCAAAACTCAGTGCAGAGCCGGTAGATAGATAATCCATACCCAGACGATTGCATAATTCATCACACCTTATGGCATCCTCCCATCCTTCGATCGCACAGTGGGCGGCAAATCCGTGAAAACCCCCAACAAGACAGGAAACAGCCATGCCATCTCCGACCTTTTCTCCTTTCAAGATCCGAATAAGGTGTTTGCAGCCAACAGGACAACCCATGCATGAGATATCTCCTATTTTTATCTCGCTCATAAATTTGTCGAGAGGAAAGTGGCTGGGTAGATCTGCCGGAACAATCTCGCGGTAATTTTTGTATTCATGCGGGCCAAATGGAGAGATCGGCGGCCCCATGGCACCGAGAGTTCCCCACTTTCTGAAGGCTTTGATAGTTTCTTTTTTACTTCCAATAGACTGTTGATAAGCCTTATCTATTAATTCGGTAAATCTGCCTGGATCAGCCACAGAAATGGCCTTAGACCCGTAAATAGCGATAGCCTTGAGATTCTTCGATCCCATTACCGCTCCCATTCCCGATTGGGCATAGACAGAATACTTGTTTACAATGATGCTGGCCTGAACAGCATGATTTTCCCCGCCAGGTCCGATACAGGCAACTACATACTGCTTGCCCAACTTTTGCCAGAGGGCTTCTGTAGTCTCCCAGGTATCCTTACCCCAGAGATCTCTTGCATCGCAAATCTCCACATCGTCATCTATTTTAAGGTAAACCGGATGATCTGCTTTCCCGGTGACCATTAAATTATCATAACCGGTAAACTTTAACATACCCAAATGTCCGGTGCTGGAAATTCCAAGGAATCCAGAAACAGGAGTCTTGGCGACAACATTAGTCTTGCAGGCGCCCGGAATTAAAGTACCAACAAAGGGACCTGCACTAAAGATGAGAGTATTTCCCGGTCCCAAGGCATCCTCTTTGGGCTGGGCATTGTCATAGGCCAACTTAAAACTTATGCCAAGGCCTCCGAGATAGCGCGAGATCCAATCCTCGGAAATTGATTCACTGCATATCTCTTTTTCCTTTAAATTAACTTTCAGGATTTTTCCGGCATAGCCGCCTGGCTTTCCCATAGTAGTCTCCCTATTAATTACTCCACAACTATATTAGATAAATCATTTTTTGCTATAAATGACATCCTATTATGAAACGAAATCAAAAACCGAACTTATTTGATATTATCAAAGTTCTTGTAATACGAATTCATCATTCTATTAAGGCACCGAAATCGCAATGTTCCACACAAATACCACAGCCGAGGCAGTCTTCCCGAAAATCTATACTAAACCAGGCATTACTCTCGTCAGGAGTCACAACAATCTGTGATTCTGCCAGGCTAAAAACTCTTTCCATAGTATTATAAAATGAACAAGCTAAGCAACAACGCATACAGCCCGAGCAGTTCTCCGTTTTCACCTGTATTAGTGTTTCAGCCATAATCGACTCCTTTATTAACATATTGATATATAATAATTAGCCCAGGATTAATCGGTTCCGCAACTTTTCAAAACAAGCCAAGCGATTCTTGACCTGATAGTATTAACCGGAAAGCTGAATTCGCCCTTGATCCTGAAATACTTTACTATATTGTCTCAAGGCTTTCTTGCTGCTCAACGGCTTGACTATCATAGCCCTATATCAATGATTTCCCTTGAATCAGCTACGATCTTTTCACCTTCTATTTCGAATTCAGAGTGGCAGTCAGATAGATAACAAAAGTAACGTCTCAATCCAAACTGTTGGCCCGGGCCAATTGGGAAGTTGTGTATTAAACGCTTCACTTTATAGGTTGCAGTCCCCTTGATCTTACGCTCATCGATCATGAGAACCATCTTTCTAGGATAAGTAACTCCTGACTCCGGCTCTATTTCAAGGTCGTCTAACTTCACATACATGTCAGCATTTTTTAAATACTCGATTAGCTTTTCCCCTTTTAGTGCCCACAGCCACTTGGCTCTTTGGTAACCAAAAGATTGGCTTAATTGCGCATCCTGCCAAACAATAGTGTGCTTGGGTAAATATATCTTCCCCCAATTCCAGAAGTGGAACTGAAACTCTCCTATGCCAGCATTTTTCCACTGATGATCCGCATAGCCCTCCCCATTAACAGGGATCTCTTTACCCCCAATGACCAACTTACCGGTAATCCTACATCGGGGACGACAGATATAGGAAACATATATTGGGGTAGCCGGACATTGCTCTCGGCCAAGGAAAACCCCATCAGGAGGTTCCATAAACCCCTGGGTGAGGCATTCGTAAACGAGATCCGCTCCCGTATCGTCACTACGAAAATGCAGCTCATATCTGGGAAATTTGCCGTGCATGCGGTTATCGCCAATCCTAACGTCGCAGGTTTCTGTTGAAGCAACTACTGCTGTGGTGTGAAAAACAGGCATCAGTTTCGTAAAGTTTCCATCTGAATCACAGACATGAAACCAGATACTGGCCTTCGAGTGAGTTATATAGTACATAAGTTGCAAGCAAAATCCGTTAGTGAATATACCGTCATGAAACCACCACTGACACGCTTCAGGGCACCCTGGCATTGGATGAAAAGCTTGGTCTTTTTCACGAGGTCTATAAAATTCCGAATTTCTTTCCATAATCTAATCCCTCTTGCTTCCTTATGTTTCGTGTTTATATCCAGTATTTGGACAGAAAGTCATAGTGATTTTGAACTCTGCCGGATTGCTAATGGCAGCTCATTAAATTACTACTATTCAATCGGATTTTTCATTTCAGGTTTTGTCAGAGAACCTGACTCTACCAGAATTGACTAGTCCAATACTATTTTTTTATATCAAAAAGATTTTTTCAAAATTCCATTTGTAAATCAATTATGTTTCGTATATATTATTTGCATGGAGATAAAATTATTTCTTTTTACTCGTTTTTGCTTTAATACTTTCTGAATAGAAAATAGCTATCTTAATAATCAACTACATTAGATCTATTTAACGGCTCTTGATTTTTTGTCAGCGACTTCACTTTGTGTTCATATGTTGTGGAGAATATTATGACATCTAAAATATCATTACCACGAAAAACCCTTTCGTTTGATAATGCCAAACTCTATACATCCCTTGGAGCTCTATTAAAAGAATACCGGAAATGGCGTGGTTTGAGCCAGGAGGCATTTGCAGAATCAATCCAAATAAGTGTTCGGGAATTACAGAATTGGGAAGCTAATCGTCAAAGTGCACGAATTGATAATCTCCATGATATTTCTGAAATCACAGGAATTCCTATGGCGCCTTTGCTGGCTCTCAATGCAGAACAACCCATTTGGTATTCGCTGCAAAAAAGAATGTTTATGTATTATTCGATAGAACAATCGCATTATGCCTCCCTTGATTTATTCAAACACAGCAAAATCTCAGAATACTACTCCATGCTGAAGAAAGTCATTATTACAAAAGACAAGCACATTGATATGTTTCTTTCATGTCATCAAGATCTCTATGGTCCCAAAATACTATTGCAACGAGATGTGATTAAGAAAGCCGCATCTATACTACCTGAAATGAATTACATTATACTAGATGTTTGGAATCATTACATGGGTCATAAAATCTGTTTACCTATAAAAATTGATACATATCGAAATCTAATTAAAAAAAAGACCATCGAAGATTATGTCACAACCGAAACCATCAATGATATTATTGCGCAAAATGAAGGAGTTTTTTTCTGTTATTCTGCATTGGCGGTCAATATCAGCTCTGCGTCATGGGTGATCCTAGGTGGCATACGAGACCTTTACAAAATAAAAAAGAAAGAAAGATATCTGCTTGTCAATCATCTTGTTACAAAAGAGTCAGAATTAATTACTAAAAACATGGGCATGAACTTTATAAGAGACTATGAATGCGAACTCGCTAAGAGTCATCCTGCAATTTATGAAATAAAGTTGGATAGTTTCCTGAAATCCGATGGACCTATTAGATATGTAATTGAACACATTGACGAGAAACTGATGACCAAGAATCTGACCATAGAAAAGCAACGGCCGATGAAGATAAAAGAAAACAGATCACCTTCAGTAGTTGGTAAACTACCCTCACTCGTTGACCAACTACCTTCAACCGTTAAAGAAAATAAGTGCTATATACAACATGGGAAGAAGCAATATATTAAGTCAAAAATAGAAGTATGTAAAAATCCAAAATGCGCCCTTTATGGTAATACAGAAAAAGGTACTATTATTTCCAACGGAACATACAAAACCAAGAATGGAACTATAGGCCGCCGATTTCAATGCAAAGAATGCGGTAAATCTTTTTGCATAAGAACAGGAACCATCTTTTATGATATACGCTCTCCGGAAGAAAAAGTTCTGTGTGCCCTTAAGCTTTTGGCCAAGGGAATGCCTCTGCAGCATGTGGCGAAACATATGGAAGTGAAGTTTGACACGATTCAGCGCTGGCTTAAAGTTGCCGCTAAGCAAACGGAAAAAATAAATTCTATTCTGATTAATGAACCGGATATCTCCAGAGCGGAGTTAGATGCATTATGGAGCTTTGTTAATACAAATTCCCTTCGCCAAAGAGCGTTTATTTATACTGCTAAAAACAAGTCTAATACAACGGGTGAAGAGAGCTAAATATAAACATTGTAAATAGCGACAGGTCATATGCCTCTCGCTGGTTAGCATGTACTCCCTTTGTTTGGATGTGAGGACAATTATTGGTACAATCATGGTTTGTAGTAAATCGTTATGCAGGCAATTTACCCAAGGTATCCAACTCATCAGCCACATCCTTTAAATCCAGCTCTTCAAGCTTTGCACGCGTTGGCACCCCGGCTTTCCATCCCCTCAAACTATAGTAATCAACTATTGCATTTTCGAATTTTTCTTTTGGCGTTACTTTATTACCTTCTGCATTTTCTTCCTCGAAAACAGCATCCCAGTATGTGTCATATTTGCCTTCAGTATATCCGTCCCTTACCCATATGGCCCTCACCAGGTTAACGATCCTCTCGCCCTGTTTCCATACATCTTCCGGTGTCATTTCTACTCCGAGGATCGCACTCAAGTACTCAGGGCCCCCATTAGGACTGTTTTCAACAAGCTCTTCCCAGTCCACAAGAAGTTTATTGGGCCAATCAGGAGCATGATGCCCAATCACTGTTGGATACATGCCATAGTCCAACTTAGAACAAACAACCAAGCTGTCTGTCACGGCCGCAATGTCTTCGTGAGCGATAACGGCTTTTGCTACCTCGGGACCCCAGTAGTAAGGGTCTTTTATTTTATCCGTGCCAAGCCATTTTATGATAACTTTAGAATCTAAACCTGGGGAATACCAAGGCTCACATTTACCACACCACCCTGGTTCAGGTTCTTGACCGAATTGATCCCCTACCGCACAATAAATAGCCCTAATCGGATCAGGTGCATGAAAACTATGCCGTTCCTGAGGATTACCGAGTTTCCCCGCCTTTGGACAAATCCGCTGATAGATATATTCCATTTGTTTCCTATTGGACCCAAATTCCTCATGCTCTATAATGTATTTTGTTGCCGGCCCTAAACCTTGCGCGAGGATATCCCCAAAGCCCTCTCTGTAAGCCATTATATTCAATAATTGTCTCAAAAATTCCTGGCTACCGAACTTATCCCAAGGCAGTCCGGTGTTAGCATCATTTAAAATTCCTGCTAAGTAGCCCTGGTAGAGCCAGTCTCCGCCGTATAACAAATTCGTGTATTTATCTTTTTTATCGAGCTTCTTCAAGCCAGAAAATAGACCAACGACCAATACTTGTAGGTTGTCTATCCCCATATCATCAATGAGCATAGAGGCTTCCCAGGAAAGCCTTCCGATAATTTTTTTGCCGCCCGTAGCCATCTTTTCAGGAATCGCCCAAACAAATCCGTCAGCACATTCAACAGAACCGCTGGGCAAAGAATTGTCCGTAAATTCTGCTTTATTACGACAATTTAAGGAGCATCCTGGGCATCCGCCCAATTTTATCTTTACCCTGCCTTGTTTCGCTTCATCAGCGAGCATAGAAGACGCGAATGTTGGACTATTCCTTATCATTGCAGTACCTATAGTGGTTTTCCCATTTATTACTCTCGTTTCTCCAGCCTTGATGTTGTGAAAGCGCATTCTAATTTTATTTATTCCTAGTAATTTCTCAGGGTTTGCCACCTTTATTCTACCTGTTCCGCGCACTGCTATCGCCTTCAGGTTTTTGGACCCCATAACCGCGCCCATTCCACCCTTGCCAAAGGCAGAGTTGACTTCAACTGAAATGATAGCACTCGTGGCCAAATTCTCTCCGGCAGGCCCAATACAAGCCACTTTGGCTTTCTTGTCATGTTTTTTCCACAAATTTTCGCGGGTTTGGCGTGTAGTTAGACCCCATAAATCCTCAGCCCTTCTAACCTCTGCCTTGCCATCGCATATCCATAAGTATACATGGCATTTAGCCTTACCTTGGACGATGAGAGCATCATATCCCGCATATTTCAGTTCAGGGCCGATATAGCCTGCGTTGGCGGTTGTAAAGGATTGAGTAGGATACATAGCAGGACACTTTGTTGTAGCTTCACATCGTCCGCCTCCCAACGCACCGGTCCCGGTTAATGGGCCGGTTGCAATTATCAGTCTGTTTTCCGGGTCAAATGCCCCAACCTCCGGCGGTATCTCATCCCAATAGAGCTTGGCCGCCAAACCTCTTCCGCCCATATACTTAGGCAAGTACTGCTCACATGGGATCTCGCTTATCACCCCGCTTGTT
Source organism: Pseudomonadota bacterium (assembly GCA_018817425.1). Lineage (NCBI taxonomy): Bacteria > Pseudomonadati > Pseudomonadota > Pseudomonadota bacterium. The sequence continues at coordinate 2,473 of JAHITX010000043.1, read as the reverse complement.
AAGTCAACTCTCAGAATCTTACCGGCATATCCATATAGTTCTGCCATAGCTTATATACCTCCTGCCCCATATCCCGAAATAACACCCTCCGGGTTCGTGTAGTATATCAAAGCCCCAATTGGGCATGCCTTAACGCACTGTGGGTCTCCACCGCAAAGATTGCATTTAATCGCCTTTTTCTTTACACTGTCAAACCTTATACGAGGGGGTGTAAAGGGGCAAACCTCAATGCATTCCTGACAACCAATGCATTTCTTCTCAACTATAATCCTGGCATTTGTTCCTGATTCCTCATCAATGCGGATAGCTCCCTGAGGGCAAAAGCGCAGACACTGAGGCTGAACGCATTGCAGGCATGGTTGAGCTGCAATATCAAATATGTGATGACTATATGCATTCAACTGTATTCTAGCTATCTCCGGGGCAGCCACACCGTCGTTGTAAAGTGTGCATGCGTACATGCAGTTCATACATCCGGTACACCTTCTATCGTCAACAAGTAAAACTCCTTTAGATAGCGGTACATTGACTGGCAATGGGTGAAATCGCCTTTTTAGGGATTTTTGCTCATGAGTCTCTTCCATCACAATCCTCCTCTTGGGGTAGTTTTCGATTAATCATAGATAACTTAATGGTAAGTATCGTGTCCGCTCTTTTACATACTATGGTTAATTTTTATGCATGGCATTTATTCAATTGGCCTATCGCGAAAACCTTCGTGATATTGAAAGCTGTCTTTATGCTTTGGATGAAAAACTTTACCATATGGGTATTAGAAGAAGAGTCTCTCTGTGACTCTTGCTTAATTAAAAATCTTTACGATGCAGCTACCGGGTGACTTTTTGCTGCAATAGTTTTAGGAGGTTTTGTGAAAAATATAACAATACTTCCGATGAAGGCTAAAGCCGCTGAAGCAATAAAAGCCATGCGGTAACTTCCTTGGGTATCATATACCAACCCAGCAAAAAAAGGGGCAGAAGCTCCGAAAAGTTGAACGACAGGGAAAAGGGTACCCATAATCGAAGCGAATGAATTTGTCCCAAAATAATTGCCTATCAAGGTTGGCCAGCAGATCGATGCCGCCCCTACACCCACCCCAACGGGAATGGCGAAAAGGTAAATACTGGCCACACTCTTCGCGTCAAGGAAGAAAAGTATACCCACTGCCTCGAGCAAAAGACCGGCGGCCCAGATATAGCGAGGCTCAAAGCGATCCGCAAAACTGCCGCCTAACAACCTCCCAAAAAGGCTGAAAAGCATGTAATAACTCACAGCCATCGCCGAAATGCCCGCTGGATGCCCCATATCCTGTAGATAAATGACAGCATGAGCCATAAAGAACATCATCGGGCCAACAAATGCTAGTGAAGAAACAAAAAGCAGCCAAAAGGTATGAGTTTTTATGGCATCGGAGACCTTCCATTCTACGGTGCTGCGATATACTTCCATGGGAGCAGTACTTTTTGCGTCAACAGATAAGGAAGTTTCTGCATAGTTATTTGCGCCGTCCTGAATCAGTCCCATATCAGAGGGTTTGTTTTTAACTAATGAAAGAATCAAAATAGCCGAGAGAATAAGTAAGCCGATAATGAAAAACCAAGCAATTCGCCAATTCCCGTCAGCAACAAAAATAATCTTATTCAGCAACGGGGGAGCAAGAAATCCTCCCAGGCTTCCTATTGTTATAGCAAGTGACATGGCTAAGGCCTTTTTTTTTCTAAACCATAGGGTAATCCCGGCCTGAACGGGAATCATACTGCCGAATCCACTACCGATTCCTAAAAGTACCCCAAAGACAGCAACATATTGCCATCCCTTGGTAACTACCGTACCCATTAGTAAAGCCCCCAGAATTAAGAATAAACTACCTATAAACAAAGTAAACCGTACCCCTCTGGTTTTTATGTAAAAAGCAATAATTGGAGAGGAAAGTCCACCGAAAAGTCCAGACACGGTAAATCCTAATCCAAGTATGCCTCGCCCCAAGTTAAGATCCTGAATCATATATGTATTCGTAACACTGGCGCCAACAATGGGGAAACCAACATTTATCAGATAAATTAACCCAAAAATGGGAACAAGTACCCAACCGTAAAATATTTTGTTTTCGACCATAACATTCCTCCTTCTCAAATATTTTTTCTCACAGCCTTAAATGATTTGTTGTGAATCTGATAATGCGGAGTTGATATATATCCGGGCAAAACCGATCTTTTATTTATTTTTCTTACTAATTAGTGGCTTATTCTGGATAACAACTAATCACAAAAAGTCTGTACAGCATCATTGTGCAAGTCATAGTAGGTCTCATTACCTATCTGATTGTTGCCATTCAATGTCATTAACTTAAGCGAACGAATAATATTATAAATGACTAATTATATTACAATAACTATTGATTTTATGGCATTAGCATGATATATTCACTTTCAATAATAACAAACAATTACTATTGTGAAAGGAGTATACCATG
>JAHITX010000042.1 GCA_018817425.1 Pseudomonadota bacterium | reverse complement strand
TTGTTAATTATCAATATGTTATGGTTTTTTGCGAAAATGCCCGGATTTTAAATATTCCGTTACTGATTGCGAAAAATAAATTCAAGATTTGTTCTGGGTGGTAATATTATGCATCTTCTTAACTTCACCGAGAATTGCTGAATCCCCGGCGAAAATTTATTCGTCGGGGGTTTTATTTTGGTTCTCTGTTTTAGGCAGTATTTCTGCCCGTATTTCGGAATAAAGCTTTTGCGTTTCATGTAAAATCCGGTTTTCGGTTTCTTGTTTTGCCTTGTCAAGAATCAAATTGCTTTCATGCTTTGCTTCTTTTATGGTTTCAAAAAGTTTTTGTTCCGCTTCTTGTATGTTATTTTCTCTGGAAGCTTTTAAACCGGATTGTTTATCATTAATAGTTTTGTTTATCTCTTTTATCTCACTAATAATAGTTTCTTTTTTTATCTTAAGATTCTCAAATTCTTCTGAGAGCTTTTTCTTACGGCCTTTCAAAAAATCAATTAACGGTTTTGTGGCAAACTTTACAAACAGCAAAAGCAAGAGCACAATGTTGGCCCATAATAAGGCAGAATCTGATAAATATTTCATAATTCAGGAATCCATCATATTTCATTAAGATATTTACAAGCTTAGGTAATATGTGATAGTTTTAGAGAAATTTTCCTAAAATACAAGCTTTAAAGTGTAAGAAAAGCTAAAAAAACTTAAATACATCTATACTAAATTATGTTGACTTCAGCATCTGAAAAACTAAATAATTTCTACAGCCGTTTTACAGGTAAAGATAATGTGCTGGTTTTAATAAATGCTGATCCCGATGCTATCGCCTGCGCAATGGCAGTTAAAAGACTTTTATGGGGAAAGGTAAGCAGTGTTACAATTTCAAGCATAAATATAATAAAGCGCCCTGATAACCTGGCAATGGTAAGATTGCTTGGCGTAAATCTTGTGCATATAAGTCAGATAGACGGGGGAAAATATACCAGTTTTGTAATTGTAGATTCACAGCCGAATCATAATGAAGCTTTTTCAAAATTTCAATATAATGTCATTATCGACCATCATCCTGAAACAAATTATGAAGCCGAATATAAAGATATAAGGCCTAAATATGGTGCAACTGCAAGCATGCTTACCGAATATCTAAGAGCTGCAAAGATAAAACCTTCATATAAGCTTGCAACTGCTTTGTATTATGCCATTAAGATTGATACCAGCGATTTTGAAAGAAAAGCTGTGGTTGAAGATATCAAAGCTTTTCAGTTTCTTTTCAGACATGCAAATATTAATATCGCCAGAAAAATAGAGCAAGCGGAACTTAATTTGAGTTTTTTAAAATATTTTAAGCATGCTCTTGAAACCATGAAAAAGCGTAAAGGGAAAATATTTGTTCATGCAGGACAAGTTGTTAATCCTGATATCTGTGTACTTCTGGCAGATTTCTTTATGAAAGTCAGCTATATACAATGGAGCATAGTCTCCGGCATATATAATGATGTTCTTGTGGTTATTTTAAGAAACGATGGTTTACGAAAAAACGCCGGCAAAGTTGCAAAAGAAGCTTTCGGTAATTTAGGCTCTGCCGGGGGACACAAAAGTATGGCAAGGGCAGAATTTCCTGTTTCAGCTTTAAAGGATAATATTGACCTTGCAAACGATGAAATGGTTTTAAAGTGGATAATCACCAGGATAGAAAAAAAGCCCCGAAAGAAGTAGCTGATTCTGACTATAAAGAGATGTTGGTTACAATACTAGGTTCCGGAACTTGTGTCCCGTCACTTAAGAGAAGCTCCTGTTCCGTTTTGATAGAAACGGGAAAAACAAAAATTCTCATTGACTGTGGTGCAGGCACTATAAGAAGGCTTCTTGAAAACGGCACCCAAATATATGACATATCACATATTTTAATAAGTCATTTTCATCCCGATCATACAGGAGAATTAATATCTTTTCTTTTTGCCAATAAATATCCTGACGGCAGCAAACGTAAAATGCCTTTGTCTATAATCGGCGGGCAAGGGGTATTAAATTTTTATGCCGGACTTAAAGCAGTATTTGGCAACTGGATAGATCTTATGCCTTGTGTTTTAAATATAATTGAACTTGATACTTATAAAAAAGATATGCGATTAGATGATGCTGTTTTAGAATATTTGCCGGTAGAACACAACGAAGAAAGCCTTGCGTATAAAGTTACCGGAAGCAATGGTTGCAGTATTGTTTATTCGGGTGATACTGATTATTGTGATAACCTGATTGAAATTTCTTACAATGCGGATTTATTGATCTGCGAATCTGCTCTTCCGGATGAATTAAAAGTTAATGGGCATTTAACACCTTCGGTTGCCGGTAAGATAGCTGCCAAAGCAAAGGTTAAAAAGCTTATTTTAACTCATTTGTACCCGGAATGTGACAAGGTTGATATCAGGGCTCAATGCAAAAAAACCTATCCCGGCGATCTTATAATAGCCGAAGATCTGATGAAGATATATCTGCCGGGGTAAGTCATATAAGCATAAACTAAATTAAAATAAAGCCATTTGAATACTGAATATTGAATAAGAAATAATGAATGTAGAGGAGACAAAAATCGGGTGAGATATTATCCGGTAAATCTTGATATTAAAAATCGGCCATGTCTTGTGGTGGGAGGTGGAGATGTTGGCACACGTAAAGTCATGACTCTTTTGGATTGTGGCGCTTTAGTGACTGTCGTAAGCCTTGCCGTAAGCAATAATCTGTTAAATCTTGCAGAAACCGGGTTAGTTACATTAAAAAAACGTGCCTATGTTGAGTCCGACCTTAACAAAATGTTTCTTGTTATTTGCGCAACTGATAATGAGACACTTAACAGGCAGGTAAGTATGGATGCGAAAAAGTTAAATATGTTATGCAATGTTGCCGACAGGCCCGAAGCCTGTAATTTCATTCTTCCGGCGCTTGTAAAAAGAGGCGATCTTGTAATAGCTGTTTCAACTTCGGGGAAAAGCCCTGCATTTGCAAAAAAAATAAGAAAAGATCTTGAAAAACAATATGGCGATGAATATGCCCGGTTTTTAAAACTTATGGGAGCTGTCAGGAAAAAACTTCTAAGTACAAAACACGAACCTGAAGCTCATAAGCATCTTTTTGAAGAACTGATAGACAAAAATCTTGTTCAGATGATAAAAGATTCTGACACCGATAAGATTAATTCCGTTCTTTTTGAAGTTCTTGGAAAAGGATTTGAATTTTATGACCTTACAAAGCCAAAAGACCACGGTATAACAAATGAATGATCTGATAATTATAACCAGTTTGCTGTATATATTAAGCGCTGCGGGATATATTTTATTTTTATTTCTACAGAAGCAGTATTTTCACAGGCTTGGCCACATATTTCTTGCAATAGGCTTTTTTTGCAATTCAATACTGATAGGTTATCATTACGCAAAAACAGGCCAATTGCCTGTGAGAAATTTACATGAAACACTTCTTATTACAGGTTGGGCGATTGCCGGGGTTTATTTTGCTTTTCATTACAAATTTAAAATTAAAATTCTTGGCGGATATGCCGCTTTTCTCGCTGCTTTATCTCTTGTTGCTGCGATGCTTGCTTCCGGAAAATATGTTGAATCACAACCGATTTTCAATAGTATCTGGCTGATAATGCATGTTGTTTCAATATTTATCGGCCATTCCGCTTTTGCGCTGGCCTGTGGATTGGGTCTTTTGTACATTGCCCAGGAAAATGCCATCAAGAAAAAAAAGCACGGCTTTTTTTACAAGCGGCTTCCTTCGCTTAATTTGCTTGACAGTATCGGTTACGCCTGCATAATAGCCGGTTTTACTTTGCTTACCGCAGGACTTATAACCGGCTTTGCTTACGCCAAGGTAGTCTGGGGAAAATTCTGGAGCTGGGATCCTAAAGAGGTTTGGGCCGGCATAACATGGTTGTTATATGCGGCACTTCTTCATGGTCGCTTGACTATCGGCTGGAGAGGAAGAAAAGCTGCGATAATGGCTATTATTGGATTTGTGGTTGTACTTTTTACTTTTTTTGGAGTTAACTTTCTTCTGAAAGGGCATCACGTAGTATTCACAAGATAATACCGGGTGCTTGAAATATATATGCTTGAAATTGTATTGCTTGGATTAAATCATAAAACCGCTCCGGTGGAAATAAGAGAGTGCCTTGCTGTTTCAAAAAACGAAACAGCGGCTATGCTTGACGCCATTAAAGAAGCGGATTCAATAAATGAAGTCGTGCTTTTTTCAACATGCAATCGTGTTGAAATATTAATGGCGGTTAATGATAAAGCAATAGCGGTTGATACGGCAAAAAAACAACTTTCGGCATTTAAAAACGTACCTCTTACCAAATTCGAACAAGCAATTTATGTTTACGAAGGCGAAGAAGCCGTTCGCCACATATTCAGGGTTGCATCCAGTCTTGATTCCATGATGATAGGCGAGCCTCAGATTTTAGGGCAGATAAAAGAAGCTTACAATATTGCTACAATAAGAAAAACTTCCGGAGTGATATTAAACAGGCTTCTTCATAGAACTTTTTTTACGGCAAAAAGAGTAAGAACCGAAACCGGAATCGGTGGCCATGCCGTTTCTATAAGCTATGCTGCAATTGAGCTTGCCCGTAAAATTTTCGGATTGCTCGAAGAAAAGAAAGTACTTTTGATAGGTGCAGGAGAAATGGCTGAACTTGCTGTTGAGCATCTTATCAGAAACAAAGTAAAAGAAATTTTTATAGCCAACAGAACATTAAAAAACGGTTTTGAGCTTGCAAGAAGATTCGGTGGCAATGTTATTTCTTTTGAGGAGATCCCCGAATTTATTAAACAGGTGGATATTATTATAAGCTCAACAGGTTCCCCCGATATAATAATTACAAAAGATCAGGTAAAGCATATAATGCCCGGCAGAAAAAACCGTCCTCTTTTCTTTATTGATATCGCAGTTCCAAGAGATATTGATCCTGCAATAAATAAGATTAATAATACTTATGTGTATGATATAGATGATTTAAATGGTGTTATTGATGAGAATATCGAAGATAGAAATAAAGAGGCCATCAAGGGTGAAAGAATTATTGATGAAGCGGTTATAAGCTTTAAAAAATGGTATGACAATCTTGGCGCTGTTCCTACCATTGTAGAATTAAGAAATAAAATTGATTTAATCGTATCAGAAGAAATTGATAAAACCATGCAATCCATCAATCTTTCTGACAGGCTTTCGGATAGTGACAGGCAAGCTTTGGGCAGGATGAAAAATGCCCTGATAAACAAAATAATGCATAATCCTATTCATTTATTAAAAAGGGATGGCTGTCACCCAAGCAATTCAATATATATTGATGTTGTTCGCAAATTATTTAAACTTGATGATTAAATTATTCAATAAACCATTAAAACTGGAGGATGGATTTGAAAAAAATTGCATTTCTGTTTCCCGGACAGGGATCACAAAGCGTAGGCATGGGGCTTGATTTTTATCAGGAATTTGTTTTTGTTAAAGAGATTTTTGAAATGGCTTCGGAAATATGTAAAATGGACATTTCTAAGCTGTGCTTTAAAGGCCCTATGGAAGATCTGACGAAAACAATCAATCTTCAGCCCTGCGTAACAGCAGTAAATCTTTCATTCCTGTCAGCCATTGAAAAAGAGGGTATCGTACCGGCTTTTTCTGCCGGACACAGCCTGGGAGAATACAGCGCTCTTTGTGCAGCCAAAACTGTTTCAAACGAGGATGCCCTTAAACTTGTTTTTAAACGCGGGCAGCTCATGCACCGCGAATCGCTTAAGCATAAAGGAGCCATGCATGCTATAGTCGGCCTGTCTATAGAAGATGTTGATCAGATAGTATCGGGAATACAAAAAGAGGGTATTGTATCAGTTGCAAATCATAACACAAAGACTCAGATCGTTATAACCGGCGAACCGGAAGCAGTACAAAAAGCTTCTGATATTGCATGTGAAAAAGGCGCAAAGGCAATACCTTTAAAAGTTAGCGGGGCATGGCATTCTGAATTAATCAGAGGGGCGGAAGAAGAGTTTATAGAATATCTTAACACTTTTTCTTTTGAAAAAACCGAAACACCTGTTATCCACAATGTAAGTGCTGATATCGCATCGGAACCTTCAGAAATCAGAGACCTTGTTGGAAAACAGTTATGCAATCCGGTAAAATGGTTTGATTCAATCAACAGGTTAATTAATGATCAGGTTGAAATATTTGTTGAAATCGGGCCAGGCACAGTGCTGACCGGGCTTGTGAAAAAAATCTTGCCCAAGGATTATCCTTTTAAAGCATATAGCATCAACTCTATGAAAAACTTTGAAAATTTTATAAAGGAAGTCAAATGAGCCAGTTTCAAAATGCCCCATTTTGGCCGATCTCTGCGTTGGGCTCAAATTTTAATCCTCGAAATACGCCATGTATTCCTGCGGTTAAAATTTTCCCCCGCCTTGAGCTTGACCATAACTGAAACGTTTTGAAAGTGGCTCTAATAAATGAATTCGCAAAAAGCTCCCAAACCGTTATACCGGCGAAAGCCGGCATGACGGTTTGGGGTTTTAAGACTTATAACGAGCCCATCAGCATTGATTATCCGTGTTTTCCATGGGTTCAGCCCAAATTATATGTTTTTTATTGATAAACAGGATTTTCCCTCCGCCTTCCTTGGTAAAGGCATCAACCATGACTACAAACGGGGCATCGGATTTCGTAAAAATATCGGAAACCCTCTGGTTTAAAGAAAGATTTATCTTCCCTTGAAAGATTGCTCCATCTGAAGTCTTGATTGTAACTTCTCTGTATTTTGCTTTGTAATTAGTACCCGGCGTTTTTTTGTCCAATTTTTCACCTCTTTCTTTTGTTTGAGCCCTTATTTGTGATAGACTTGTATAAGTTCATCAACAAAGCCCGGGAAAAATAAATTAAAACAAGGGTTTTAAATTAAAATTTTTAAGAAAAATAACTGGAAAAAATAAAATCTGATATTATATTTATAATAACAAAATATTTAGGGAAACAACATATTACAAAATACAAATAGATTCAATAATTAAAATGTATTATAATAATTTGAAATAGTTTTTTAAAGAAAAATATCTTTACTTGTAATTTCCTTTATGGTAATTGCATCAATGCTCTATAGATAATTTATTCGGAAAAAGGACTTGCTATGAATAAAAAAGATGTTGAATATTTCAGGAAGTTTTTGACACAACGCTTGGAAGAACTTTTAAATCAGGCCGACAGTACTGTTTCCGGGATGACTGATCCAAAAGAAAATTTTCCTGATCCTACAGACAGGGCATCTCTCGAGTCGGAACGCAATTTCTTGCTTAGAATAAGAAACAGGGAGAGTAAACTTATTTATAAGATCAAAGCTGCTCTTGAGCGTATAGAAAACGGCACATTTGGAATATGTGAATCTTGCGGAGGTGATATTTCCGTTAAACGCCTTAAGGCAAGACCGGTAACTTCTCAATGCATAGATTGCAAGTCAAAAGAGGAGGTGTTGGAAAAAGCTCTTGGATTATAGTGATAACAGGAGCATAGATCTCCATATTCATTCTAATGCATCGGATGGAACATTTTCTCCGCAGGAAATTATTGCGTTAGCACAACGCTTGCGCCTTTCTGCAATTGCAATCACAGATCATGATACAATTGATGGCTCGAAAGAAGCAATCGTATCGGGTATTCCTTCCGAATTAAATTTTTTAACCGGTGTAGAATTAAGTGCCGAACCTCCTTTATCTTTTCAATTTTCCGGAAGTTTTCATATACTGGGCTATTCATTTCGCACTGACGATCGTACCCTTAATAATACACTTCATACCCTTCAGGCAGCCAGGAAAAACCGTAATCCGAAAATAATTGAGCTGTTAAACAATCTTGGGTTTGATATTACAATCGAAGAAGTAATTGCTCTTGCAGGCGAAGGGCAGATTGGCAGACCTCACATTGCGACGCTTATGATGAAAAAAGGTTTTGTTGAATCGATAAGCAAAGCTTTCGACAAATATCTTGGAAGAGGAAAACCGGCATACGTTGACAAATACCGGCTTGAATGCAGTAAAGCGCTTGAAATGATTACCGGCGCAGGAGGTGTTCCCGTTATTGCCCATCCCTCGCTTTTTACCATTGGCGAAGGGAAAAATTTTGAGGACCTTATAGCCGTTTTAAAAGATATGGGCTTAAAGGGTATAGAAGCATATTATCCCGAGCATTCAAAAGATAAGATATCTTATTATGTAGAAATAGCAAAAAAACACGGTTTGTTGTTAACAGGAGGCACGGATTTTCATGGGTCTTTGAAACCTGATATCAGCATGGGATCAGGAAGAGGAGATTTTCATGTGCCTTATAAACTGTATGAAAACCTGATAAATTCAGCATAAAAGCAGTAAAAAACAATAGGGAAATTCAGATGCAGAGGGCAGAGCTTTTTGAATTAGAGAAAAAACTCTCATATAAATTTAATAATATAAACCTGCCTGAAGAGGCTCTTCGCCACAGTTCATTTGTAAATGAACAGTCAAACGCAAAATTACGGGATAACGAACGGCTGGAATTTTTAGGAGATGCAGTTCTTAGTCTTGTTATTGGCCACATCATTATAAATCGTTTTCCGGAACTGGACGAGGGGGATCTTTCCAGAGTTCGTTCAAATCTTGTCAATGAATTGCAGGTTGCGGCAGTTGCACGTTCTTTGGATCTTGGCTCTTATATTCAGCTAGGCAAAGGAGAATTCTTATCCAATGGCAGTGATAAAAATTCAATACTGGCCGACACATTTGAAGCAGTAGTAGCAGCAGTATACCTTGACGGAGGATATGATAGTGCTTTTAAAATAATAGAAAGCATTTATGTGCCCATAATACAATCAAACGGCAAATCCGCTGCGGCCTGTGATTACAAAAGCAAAATCCAGGAGCTGGTTCAAACCGGTCAGGAAGTAAAACCGGTATATAATGTTATTGAAGAAAGTGGCCCTGATCATGATAAAATATTTAAAGTTGCGCTAACGGTTAATGATATTCAGACAGCAGGATGCGGCAAAAGCAAAAAACTAGCCGAGCAGGAGGCCGCCCGCAAAGCGATAGATATTCTCACAAACGAAAGTAACCCAAAGGGTGATGAACAATAGTAAAAGAGATTTTATAATTCCTGTATTTGTTCCCCACGCAGGATGTCCTCATCAATGTATTTTCTGCAACCAAAACACAGTAACCGGGAAAAAAATAAGTATACCTTCACCTGATGATCTTGATAATATAATCGCAACTTTTCTTAAATTTAAGGGCAGTAAAAGAAACAGAGTGCAAATTGCATTTTACGGCGGTAATTTTTTAGGCATAGATACTGACATAATAAAACAACTTCTTGTTGTGGCAACAAAGTATGTGACGAAAGGCGTTATTGACAGCATAAGATTTTCAACCCGCCCCGATACCATTGATGATCATAAACTTGATATTGTAGAAAACTTTCCTGTTAAAACAATTGAACTTGGAGTGCAATCAATGGATGATTCCGTGCTGCTGGCGGCTAAGCGCGGACATACGTATTCGGATACAATAAATGCGGTTTCTTTGCTTAAAAAAAGAAATTTTGAAACAGGCATGCAGATGATGATCGGTTTGCCCGGTGATGATGAAAGCAAATCAATTGCTACAGCAAATCAAATATCAGTACTTCGCCCTGATTTTGTCAGGATATATCCTACCCTGGTATTATCAGGAAGTACTCTTGCAGTATTATATAATAAAGGAAAGTATGAGCCGCTTTCTCTTTTGCAGGGAGTATTGATTGCAAAAAAAGTATATCTTGTATTCAAAGAAAATAATATCAAGGTTATCCGAATGGGTTTGCAGGCTACAGATGATCTTAAAGAGGGCTCTTCTGTTATTGCCGGGCCATACCATCCTGCTTTCGCTCATCTGGTATATTCGGAAATCTTTTTAGATAATATCATCAAGATGTTAGAGTCCAATAATTTGAAATCTGAAAACATAATAATCAAAGTTCATCCCAAAAGTATTTCAATATCAAGAGGTATAAAAAATAAAAACATTCAAACAATCAAAGAATTGTTCGGCATAAAATCTATAGATGTTATGCCGGATATATCTCTTTCACGAGATGAAGTTAAAATTGAATTTGTTAATTAGGATTTACTTAAACTGCCAGGGGTCATAAAGTATCATCTTTATCGGTAAGTGCTGATAATAATGGAATCCTTTAATGGGTGCCCCCTATTTGATTCTTATTATAAAATTAGAATTTCCCCCCGGATATGTCAAATCTCTGACGTTATGTGCTTCTTTCTGATAGATGATTTGTGTTTACCAAAAACATGAATTTTCATCATATGTAAAAGCAATTCTATCTTTCTGAAATATTAGTTACTTTCTATGTCTACAAAAGAGGATAATATGAGATATTATACTAAAATATTTTGTAGTATATGCATTGTTCTTTTAACATGCAGCACAGCCATGGCACAAACCCTGCCGGACGCAGGCATCCTTCTACCAGGAACAACGGCAGCCCGGCACCACCCTGCCGGACAGTCTTCCCTCAGACCGTGAAAAGGAGGTTATGAGTTCTCCCATGATCGATTCCGGTGTCAAGGTTCTTGTAACGGGTTTCCGTTTCACCGGCGGTGATGGTATTGCAACAGAGGCTTAGCTTCAGGAACTGGTCAGGGACAGCATAGCCCTGGAACTTCGCCTATACGGGCCTTTCCTATGAACTTTGCAAAGACCTTGCAGACCTCAATGCAAAAGGTTGCGCAGACAGCATATTTACTGGCGTAAGCTATCCCCCAATGCTTCGGAATACTGCTGTTTGAGAGAACCTTTGCTCAATCGTTTCATGATGCTTGAGCAATAAACAGGCAACCCTGTGCAATGCATTATCGTAAACAACCGCATTCGTACTTATCAATTCACATACCGCGCTGTTTCCCTTTCACTTGGGGGATGAACAAGTCTTGCCACAATCAACATCTTCGCATAATCAATTTCTTTATCACTGAACTTGAGATCCTTTAATATGTTATCGAAGTCGTACTCCTGCAAACTACTTGCCGCAATATGTTCAGCGCCCACGGTTTTAACATCGGTTGTAGAAACAGAGTGAATGTCAACTCTTTCATATAGAGGAGCCGGATTATAAACTGTTTTATTGATTCCGGCACAACGAAGCTGTTCTTTGATGATTACTTTGGAATAGTGTTTGGCAAGTGTTTCAATCTCAGGATCTGTCGGAAATAGTTTCTCTTGTTTATGAAGCTCGCTTTCAATAGAATTAGCCAGTTCTTTCCATTTATCTTTAGGCAAGTCCAGAAAACCCATATTCAATATAAGAGTTTGTCTTGGACCATTAGGAGTGCTGATCGATTCTACCAAAACTGATGCTGGATATATTTTTTACCTTTTATAGATTTAACAGTTTCCCGGATAAACATGACGTATGTATACTATCCACCCCGAACCATGCCAAGCAACATAGCGTTTAAATCCATGTAACCATAATTTGGACAGCGATCTAATCCATGGTTCTCCAAAGCATTAATGGAAGATTCTACTGCACTATTTTTATGCCTGAATTCAATAAATTCTTCCGAGTGCTCTATTTGTTTGCCTTTTCCGATAGTCGCCCTTTTTTTGGGCAAAACCACGTAATCCAATATATTTGCTAACTGCTTTCAGTTGTCAGGAGTATAAAAATCCTTGTCAAAACTGTAGCCTAAAAGATTTCCAAATCTTTGTTTAGCCTGTTCCGCCAAGACAACAGCCACTTTCTCATCGGTCTGCCGCTCCATTACCTGATGATGAAGAATGAAACCATATTGATCTTTCAGTATGCAAACCTTTAAACTCTACTCCTGCGGTACGCCGGCTTTTTCTTTGCTGATCCACTCGGTGTGCTGCTCAAAAATTGAAAAAACTTTTTCTTCGTGTGGTATCTTTTCATTTACAATCGGCTCATTTGTATAAATCTTTCAGTATGAGTTTAAATTCCCTGATGCTTCCATTTTGCAGTACTTCAATATTGTACTTTGTGCCTTCATCTTTTGAAAAAAGTTCCCGTACCCCGTCCACACCGCCTAAAGAATCGACATTAATACCGTTTATTTTTCTGATTATATCCCCTTTGATAAAACCTGCATCCGCAGCGGGTGTTTTTTTAGCAACAAAAACAACTTCAGGATAACCGCCTTCACCAGTTCCTGTTAAAAGACCGCTTTTATCTTCAGGAAAGTATTTTTCAAAATCTTTCCCTTTTTCCACTATTACCTGCTGCCTTTTATAATCAAGATATATCACAAAATGTTTAAGCAGCTTATTTCCTATATTGCCGATAATTTCCCTGCTGTCATTTGATCCCTTACCTTTGCTTACAGGTACATTTATAAGCAGATTTGAAACCTTATAACCTCCCAATTCCACGGATTTAAACCTGACGCTTTTCTCAGCATGCTGCCCTCCCAAATCCGCACTTACTCTTTCAATACCTTTTAAATCCAGCAGATTATTATCTTTAGCATAGGGGTAATTAAAAGACATATCAAAAGCACCGATATCAAGGGTCCATTTACCTTTATATTTACCATCAACAATTACAGGCACTGCAAATATTCTTTCTCTCATTGGTGCATCTATTATTGCACCAGACCCATTATATTTAAATTTATCGGGATGATATAAGGTTAATATTTTTGATGCATAATCAATTTTAACAACAAATCTCGACAAGAAATCATGCCCTAGTATACCCACTACAGTTGAATCATATAATCTATTTGAAAGGCCTTTAAAGGAGAATATTTTTTGGGGATTAAACCGGATTTCTCCTACCCGGTATGAAGGCAGAGTTACAAAAGAGAAATCAAAAATGTTTGCAATACCGAATCCTTTAATTTCTCCTTCGGGGTTGAGGCCAAGTTTTTTGGCATAATCTGCATCAATAATGGACATGCTTGCACCGTTATCAAGCAGCCAGAGCTTTTTCTCACCATTTATAATTACATAAAAATACATATTATTTTCAACAAAATAAAAAGGAATGGTTTCTGAGTTCTTCCCGTTTTCAAATTCAAAATCCTCAACATCTTTTTCCGGAGGTTCAAAAACAGAACTGTTTATTTTAGTATTAAAATCATATCTGGCAAGCTGAATGGTTTCTTTCTTTTCTCTTGGAAAAACTTCAGTTTCTTCATGAAACGGATGAATAATACCGTTTATATTCCGGTAGTCGGAAAAAAGTGTACGTATTTCAAAATCAGGTTGTTTTACTATAGCTTTGACAAGATAATAATTTTCTTTACTGAAAAAAAAGAAAGTAATGTCATCATTTATTATATTTGCCATCTCAACTACATGGCAGGCAATTGCCCCGATCTTTTCTTCACCCTTATAAGTAAAGATAAAATTTTTTGTACCAGGCCGCACATGATCATAAACTTCCAGAAGCGCCTTTATTTTTCTTCTTTTAAGGGTTTCTTCATCTCTGTGAATCTGTACTTTCCCATTCGTATCTACAGACCAGCTTTGTTTGCCGTTGTCTCCAAAAGTCTGTTTTATTACGCCATAATCTTCTTCAAGCCTGTATTTTAAAGGTATTTCCTCCCAATTTTTAAATGTACCTTCAAGCCCGTCAAAAGTATTTTTTCCTTCAGCATAGCCGGATGTTATGCTTTTAAGTTTTTTGAGCCCTCCCACTGTTTCGTAATGCTTTAAAAGAATTTTTTGTGGATTAACAAAAGAGTTATCAGCGTAACAAACGGATGCTGAAAGAATAAAAACCAGAAAAACTTTAAAAAATATTTTATTTGGAAAAACCATCTGTTAAATTTTCCATATATATTTTCATTAGGTTTGACTGCTTACGGAAAATGGCAATAGTTATTTCCAGCTTACAAGATCCTGGTTTTCATTTTCTCCACCTTCGGCATTGTCGGCTCCGTATGAAACAAGATCATAATCACCGTGAGTACCCGGTGATATGTACTGATAAGGTCGATTCCACTGGTCAAGCGGAATTTCCTTGGGCAGATAAGGCCCCTTCCAGTTTTCAACTCCGGAAGGTTTTACCCTAAGCGCCTGAAGGCCTTCAGTTGTAGTTGGATATCTGCCTACATCAAGTCTGAATGTATCAAGAGCCGTACCAAAAAGCTCTATTTGGGCTTTTGTCGTTTTTGTCTTTGATTCGCCAATCTTTCCAAACATCTTCGGTGCAACAAGAGAGGCTAAAAGTCCTAAAATTACAATTACAACCATTAGCTCGATTAATGTAAAACCTTTTTTGTTTCCTAAAGTTTTCATTCTGAAATCACCTTTTCGTATCTTCTGTAATTGAAAGTAATTATACCTGCTTTAAAAAGGAATGTCATTCAAGCTGAATACGGCAAGAAGCATTGATATCACAATAAATCCAATCGCAATACCTATAATAAGAATAAATACTGGCTCCATAAGCGATAGCACTTTCTTGATCGTATTTTTAACTTGAACATCAAACCTGTCCGCTACCATTATCAACATTTCATTTAATCTTCCCGTTTCTTCTCCCACATTTATCATGTGAACTGCAAATTTCGGAAAAACAAATCCGGTTTTTAAAATGCCTGAAATGGAATTGCCTTTTCGCACACCCTCGGTAATAGCCGAAATAGTATCTGTCATGCATCCGCTTTCGGATGTTCCTTTTACTATCTGAAGAGAGTTTAAAAGAGGTACTCCATTTTGCAGCAGTGTACCCAATGTTCTTGCAAATTGTGCTACATACATCTCGCTATAGAGCTGGCCAACAAGCGGCAATTTATATTTCAGGCTATCCCATTGTTTTTTGCCTGCATTGCTTTTAAGATAAGTGCGCAATGATAAAAAAGCTGCAAGTATTGCTGTAAAAAACGCCCACCAATAAGTTCTTACGCCAGAGCTGAAGTTGATAAGCAACTTTGTTGAAAGGGGTATTGATTGTTCCATACCGGAAAAGATGGAACTGAATCTCGGTACAACAAAAAAAATAAGCACCATAATGGCTACCCCGCCAACTATTGCAAGAAGAACCGGATAAATAAGAGCTGACCTTACTTTGTCTTTCATCTCTTGGAAGTTTTCTAAATATGAAGAGACCCTGAAAAGAGTTTGTTCTAGAAAACCTCCGCTCTCACCGGCTCTAACCATATTTATATATAAATTAGTAAAAGTTTCCGGGAATTTTGAAATGGCATCTGATAAGGATTTTCCTCCACGAACGCTTGCAAGTATACTTTTTATTATCTCTCTCATCTTTTTCTTGTCTGTCAGATCCACTAATACGGAAAGTCCCTTATCAAGAGGAAAACCGGATTCAAGCAAAACGCCAAGCTGATAGGAAAATATCAATACATCGTTTTCTCCGGGTTTTTTATCGAAAAGTGTTTTGTTAAATGAAAAGAAACCTTCATTTTCATCGGGCCGTTCAATCATAAGTGGATAACAATTCATATCCTGAAGACGTTGGGCGGCTTCACGTTCATTTTCCGCTTCGATTGAACCGGTAGTCATATCCCCTGTTTGTTTTATAGCCTTATAAGAGTATATCGCCACAGACCTCCTCCTGTGTGACTCTGAGAACCTCATCAATAGTGGTAATACCTCTTTTTGCTTTTTGCATACCGCATTCCCTTAATGTTTGCATTCCATTTGAAAGAGCTTTTTTTCTAATAACATCAGCACTGGTTCTTTCAAGTATTAGTTTTCTGATATCATCATCAATTACCATAAGCTCGGAAATGCTGGTTCTTCCCATATATCCGGTAAACCGGCACTCATTGCAACCTATGCCGGAATAAGATTCAAAATGCGTATGGTTATTATTACTATCTACGGTTTCCAGCTTTTTTTCAGTAAGTTGTTTGCAGTGTGGGCAGATAATTCTGACAAGGCGCTGAGCAAGTACACCGACAAGCGCCGATGAAACCAGAAAGCTTTCTACTCCCATATCAAGCAGCCGTGTAACAGCTCCCGGAGCATCATTTGTATGCAGGGTGCTAAATACCAGATGCCCTGTGAGAGCTGACTGTATAGCTATTTCCGCTGTCTCTTTGTCCCTGATTTCCCCAATCATGATGATATCAGGGTCCTGGCGTACAATGTGCCTTAAACCGCTGGAGAACGTCAGCCCTATTTTTGGTTTTACCTGTATCTGATTTATTCCTTCAATTTCATACTCGGCCGGATCTTCTATCGTAATTATCTTCCTGTTAAAATGGTTAATACGTGAAAGC
The DNA here is from genome assembly GCA_018817425.1 of Pseudomonadota bacterium. Taxonomy (NCBI): domain Bacteria; kingdom Pseudomonadati; phylum Pseudomonadota; species Pseudomonadota bacterium. The sequence goes on along the minus strand of JAHITX010000042.1, from coordinate 12,178 downwards.
GCGGCATATAGCGTAGTAGTTTTTCCGCTTCCGGTAGGACCGGTAACAAGAACCATACCATAAGGTATGGATATAATTTTTTTGATATTTTCAAGTGATGTCTCGTTAAAGCCAAGTTCTTCAAGACTTATAACGGAGCCTCCTCTATCTAATATCCGCATGACAATGCTTTCACCGTGAATAGTGGGGATAGTAGATATTCTCAGATCTATTTCCCGTCCCGCAGCTCTGAGTTTTATTCTTCCGTCCTGGGGTAGTCTTCTTTCCGCAATATTAAGCTTGGCCATTATTTTGGCTCTTGATATGACTGCCGACTGAAGTCTTTTGGGCAGAGATTCAGCTTCACAAAGAACCCCGTCGATTCTGTATCTGACATTGACTTTGTTTTCGAAAGCCTCTATGTGAATATCGCTGGCCCTATCCTCGATACCGCGGGTGATAATCATATTGACAAGCTTAACTATAGGTCCCTCAAGCGCCATATTTCTTAGATGATGTATATCTTCTTCTGAACCGATATCTGCCAAATCAATATCTTCGCCTATCATGCCCTCCATTATAGATGACATCTGAACACTGTTTCCAAAAAGCTGTTCAATACCTTCCATTACATCTTTTTCACTACTAAGAAAGACTTCGACATCGCATTTAAAAAAAAGACGCAGGGCATCTCTTGCATAAGCATCAAGGGGATCAGCCATAGCAACTTGCACCGAACTGCCGTTTTTCCCTATCGGCAGCGCTTTGTATTGCTTCATAAACTTTAATGAGGGATAATTATCCTGGGGTATTATTTTAGGAAATTCGGAAAACAACATATACCTGATTCCAAGCTGGTCACCAAGAGTTTTAAGCATTGCTTCCGTTGTAAGAAAACCAAGACCGACCAATATTTCTCCGATTTTACGGAAAGTTGTCTGCTGTTCTCTTAAAGCAATTCCCAGCTGTTCTTCTGTTATAATTGCCCGGCTTAAAAGCATTTCTCCAAAAAACTGCTTTGCCATCATAACTGTTCTTTTCCATTTAAGGTTTTCTGTTGCGTTGCGGCCTCATCTTTTTCCATCTCTATTTTTTTTATCATTTTCTTGTTAATTGTCTTTACTCTGTACTGAAAATCCTTTGTTATCTTATCAGCATCTTCAGAAGAACTTGCAACGTGAGGTGTAACCATTATCAGCAATTCGGTCTTTTTTGTTTCATCAGAAGTTACCCCAAAAAGAGAGCCTAAAAGAGGAACTTTGCTTAAAAATGGAATACCTTCTTCCGAGCTATTGGTTTGTTCCGAAATCAGCCCCCCTATTACTAGCGTGTGTCCGTCTTCAACAACTCCGATTGTTTCTGCCTTTCTTTTTGTAAAGCTTGGTGAAGTTATTCCGGCCAGCGCTATATCTACTCCTCTGTTGCTTATCTCCTGATTGATTTTGAGTTTTACTTTATTCTTTTCGGTTATGCTTGGCAATACTGTCAAAAGCACCCCTGTTGTTCTGTATTGTATCTGCCCTGCGGCAACAAAAGCTGTAGTGCCGGTGGTCGTTGAAGTAGAGGGTTGCTGCTGAAATCCTGTGGCTATAGGAATTTCTTCACCTATTTCAATCTTGGCCTCTTTGTTGTCCATTGCAAGTATATGGGGGCTTGCAAGAATGTTCAGCTTTCCTTGACTTGCAAAGGCATTAAGGACAGTACCGTATCTATCAGGCCTTATGACAGCCGCAAAAGCTGTTCCGGATGGAAGGGTGGTTATAATATTAGAAATCTGCCCGGTAGCAGAATCTAAAGTAGGAGTTATTGTTCCTGATAATAATGACGATGTGAAACCGCCTATTATGTTATCACTATGTCCATCTATGGAAACAGAGCCTTTTAAAAGCCATTCAAGCCCGAACTGTGTTTTATCACTCAAAGTAACTTCAGCTATCAGAACTTCAATCAGAACTTGCTTTGAAGGGATATCCAGTTTCTTCAAAATATTTAGCACGGTAAGATAGTTGCGGGTAGTTGTTTTAATTATAAGAGCGTTAATTTCTTCATATGGTATAATAGTAATTTCGCCATCAACATTGCCTTGGAGCTCTCCTGATTTTGTCTTAACTGTCGTCGTATCGGCTGAAAACTGACTATTCGGACCGGGAGTATTTTGTGAAGGAGGGATTAATATTGTTTTACCGGACGTATTCTTTTTATCCAGATACAAACTCTTTAAAACATCTGCAAGCTTTTGTGCTTCGCCATTTTCAACAAGATATACAAAAGACTTAACAGACTCCCGATACTCTGCATTCACATCCAATATCTCGATTATTTTCATAACTTTAGTTAACGCAGCAGCCGGAGCCGTTATAATCAGAATGTTAGAAGGCTCATAAATAATAAGGTCGGTACCTCTGGGCATAAGATTTCTTACAACATTTAATATATCGCCAGCCTTTACATATTCAAGCGGCACTATCTGAGTTAAAAACGATGAATAATCCCCGCGTTTATATTCTTTACCTGTCTGAACATCCAGAGGCTGCTGTCTGGCGGTATCTATAGGAATTATTTTATACAAAGGCCCGTCTTTTACAGCAGTAAAGCCATTGATTTCAAGAATAGTCTGAAATATCTGAAACAGATCGCTTGAAGGGAATTTCCTGTAAGTCTGGATCGTAACTTTTCCCTTAACTTCGGGGGAAAGAATAAAGTTAATATTAAGCATTTCGCCAATGGAAGATATTGCCGTTCCTATGTCAGCACCATCAAGGTTTAACATAATCTCATTTTGATTATATTCTTGGGGTATAATCTTTTCGTTTTCATCCAATATCTTCTTAGGTACCGGAGCCGCTGTTTTCTGTAAAGTATCCTTTTTAATATTTGCTTCTACCTTTGCTTGTAATTTTTCTTTAGGAAGAGGATTATGAGAAGTCAATTGTTCAGGCTGGCTCATAGTTTCAATAGTTTCGTTTTTTGCCGCCTGTTTTGAGGCGCATGAGACAATCATAACAAATGATGTTATAAGTAATATTCTAAAAATTGATAGAAGAATCTTGGGCATTCATCGCTCCTTCGTTTCCGGTGTTGTTGCCAAGGGGATCGGTGCCAGATTTCTGGGTGGTATATATGCAGGAAGTGGCATTTTTATATTTATTGGCGGTTGTTTTGCCGCCTGTTTTTTTCTATCTCTTGAAATAGCACGGCTTTGAATCCCTCTATATTTCAGTTGCTTTGGTGCTGATTTTCCGGGTTCTTCAATAGTCTTAACATGTGAGATCTTGAGTTCTGATTTTTCGCCGCCCCTGGTGAGTACAACTTTATTTTCCAGAATGTCTTGAATCATATAGCCTGATACGGTATTATTTTTTTTATAAACTTTTGTAGTCTTTAATACAGGGTCCATAAAAAATGCTTTTCCACCGCTTTTATTAATTATTATTCCAACAAGTTCTGGCGGAGGACTATCGTTAATTACATTTTCTTGATTTTTAGTCATTTCCCTTTCGGGTCTGAAAAGATCCTTTTCTTCTATTATCTTATAATTGTTATAAGTACTTATCGCTTCAGGTTTGATTTCTTTAACTGCCAAGGGTATTGCAGATTCAGTTTTATTTGCAGAAGGCAAATTATCTATGGGTTTTTGTATATCAGCATAGAGTTTATAGCCCAATAAAATTACAACTGATATTAATATCGCATTGATCAAATAGTATTTACGCAGCATTTTTAATTTGTTTGTCTATAAGTTAAAGTTTTACCTGATTCTTTCCTGGTAAATCCCATTACAGTCATTGTTACCAATATTTCTTTGGGATTTCTGATATTCTTGACTCTTATTTTTATTTCCGATACCGAAAGTAATAAGCCTGAGGCTTTTATGTGCATCAGAAGCTTCCTAAGTGCCAATGTTGAAGACATAAATCCTATTTCAACAGGTATTGCCATATATATATCCTGATCTACCGGTGCCAGCACTTTTTGTGAATTTATCTCTAGTTTCAAAGGCATGGTCATATCATTTATTGCTTTCTGAAGTTCAGCGGCGGCAATGGCAGGTTTAACGCTTGCAAGAAGTTTTTTTTCAAGAATGTTTATTTCGTTTGTTGCAGCCTCAAGCCGGCCTTTTATATCTTCTTTGCCGGAAATCATGCCATTCTGTCGCTCAAGCAGCATCATCATTGCAGCTACTCTATCTTTTGTTTCCGTTCTTACGACGCCCGCCCACAATATAACCCTGTAAGAAAGTATTATTAAAGCTATTACGCATCCTATAGAAACTACAATTTTTTCTCTGCGTTTTAACTTAATATTGAATAGCTTTTTCATCTGTTTTGTTCCTGATTCTTCCTGCCGGGTATTACAACTGAAGCCTTTATTTCAAATGCCTCTCCAAAAATGCTTTTTGTAATTGGCTTTACAAATTTCGCATTTTCGAAATATTTAGAATCTTCTATTACTGGTATAAGATTGGAATATGATTTTGCAAATCCACTCATTATAACTTCACTGCCATCCCTGTCTTTACTGTTTATTTTCTTAGTGTACTTTAAGCCTGATAACCAGACATTCTCCGGAAGGATCTTTGAAAGCTCTGCAAGCATATCAAGTTCTATGCTTTTTCCTTTCTTAATTCTTTTCAGAAAATTTATCTTTTTATCGGCAATAGCTAGGTCGGACGACATTTTCTCTATTTGCATTATATCCGGCTTTTTGTCAGATATTTCTTTTTCAATTGTCTTAAGTAAAATTCTTTCACTGCTGATCTTACGGGCCGCTAAAGCGCACAAAAGAATAATTATAACGGCAAAAGATATCTTGGCAATCGTAGCTCCTGCTTTTTTGTTTCGGTTACCCTTCACTGGCAAAAGGTTTATCTGAATGCCGCCCAGACCAAATAATAAATAGCAGGCTCCTGTTGCGGATAGTATGTTATTAATGCTCTGATCTTTTATGTTTGCCGTAAAACATGAGAGTTTTTCCACAACATGGATTCGTTCACTGACTTCTGTCATCAGGTTTTTTAATTCTGAAACAGCATGGCCTGCCAATACTATCCTTACAGGTTTTTTCCCGTTAAAACCTGCTATTGTCTTTGTTGTCTCATTGACAAGTGCTTTAAGAATGGTATCTTCAGAAGTTTTGAATTCAACAGATACGGTATTGAGGGAAATACAATACCCGTTTTTAATTACAGCGATTTCATAACCGAACGAGTTTGTATAAATAGATACGCATAAACTATTTTTATATCCGAACACATCAGGTCGCCTGTCGATTCCTGATAGTTCCGTCATAAGATTAGTATTGTAACCGCTTAACTCAAGGGCATTCAGGTTGTTTAGGGTTGAAATACTGACATTGTCGAGTTTGAGAGGTATTTTATCTAGGAAATCTTTTATATAAGATATTTTATCTTTCTGTATAATAACCAGCATTACATTAAAAGTATTCGGCTTCTCTGCCACAATCTGAAAATCATACAATATGGCGTCAACATCAAAAGGAATGTGCCTTTCTATTTCATACCGCATGACATCCCTGAGGGTGTCCCTGTCCGGTGACGGTATATCCAGAAATTTGATGAGCCCCCATTCTTTTGGAACGGAAACTGAAACGGAAACATTTTTTACTTCTATGGCCTGCTGGGTTAAAAATTTTTTAAAATCTGATACAGTATCGTCATTTGCACCTGTACCATTAAAGGGAATATTAATAGAGGCGGTTAATTGAAAGCCGGTAACACCTTTTTTAAGAATAACAGCAATAATGCTGTTGTCTCTGAAATCTATGCCAAGAACATTTTTTTCAAATACTTTCCAGGCCATTATTTATCCTGTCTGTCAGATGAGATTATCGTTCCAGTAAGCAGTTTCAATATTCCCATTGGGTTTTTTTAATAAAATAACCTTGACCACCCTTTTTGTCCTTCCGCTGATACCGATAGAAATAACAGTAAAATTGCTGGATTTAACTATGTATCCTCCGGCAGGTACCAAAAATGGCCTTTGCAATATTATACTTTCTGCCATTGCCTCGCCAAATGCCGCTTTAAGGATAATTCTATCGGCTGTATTTATATTTACAGCTCCGGAGCTTTTTGCCGTTAGATATTTTTCTATCCCCTGGGTGACCGGTGTCTCGAATGATCCGGAGAATATCACAGGAGTTATCCCTTTTACAAGAAGAAGCTCCTCAATAGTATCAAATGGGCCATCTTTGCAGCTGTGTGGTTGTGGCAAAGAAAGATAATATTCCTCTTCCGCGCCGTTTATCCTGTGCAGATCATCCGGATCTCTCCAGTCTTGAATGGAATCTATTATTGTATCTATCAATGATTCCTCAACTTCGGCATATTCCAATATCTGTCTAAGTTGATCCGGTGTTGCCGTATTGATATTCAGCTTACTGTCTTCATCTATAATATCATATGAATATTTAGCATTTCCAATACTTCCTTCTCTGTGCGGCTGCTTTTCGTCAAAAATCAAAAGGCCGTTATCATCGAGCTTCATTTCATTTTCTATGGAAAGTATTTCCGATTTTGCTTCTTCAATACCAGCAAGAGCCGCATAATATGCCTCGGCATCTTCCTTGAAATTGATTGTGATATTCATTTCCGTTCTCATTGAAAAAACAAATTCACTAGCTATCACTGTAAGAAGCACCATAACCCATAGAACGACCATAAGGGCCGCTCCTCTTTGAGAGTTAAAGATAACACAGTGTATATTGGGGAAATCACTGTTTTTCATTATCCTGTCCTGTAGGAATAGATATTACAAACGGCTCCATTTCGTTTAAAGTAATTCTTATAGCAGATGGTAATTGTTCCTGTAATTCCCAGGAATCTTTCCATTCTTTAGTTTTAAATGAAAAATATTCAAAACTTAAAGAATTAATATCGGAATCAAGAAGTTCGCCTTCCTCCGAGGTTTTATCGAGAAGTTCTTTGTCGGGTAAAATACCTTCATTCATGGTTAATTCATCATTTTTAAAAGAATATGAAATCCAATTCATATTCTTCCCAACCCGTCCCACCGAAGATGTAACAAACCAAACAGTTTCGAAATTACCTTGAAATGCGACCAGTGTTTTGCCGTCTTTTTCTATTTGATACGGATATATGGACTTTATCTTTTGATTCATTCTCTCGAAAAGTATTCTCAAGACCTGAGAAGTTTCGATTTCAGCCTCTCCCTTTTCCCATGCTCGTGTACCAAGCCTGATACTGCCTCCGATTATTACTGCAATAAGAGAAAGAATTGTAACTGAAATCATAAGCTCCATGAGCGTAAAGCCGTTTTTGTTATTTAAAACAAAATAGTTATTTTTATTTATCATATATTTCACAACGATTTTTGCTGCTATCTCTAATAAGCATGGTATTTATATTTTATTTTCATCCGTCAGTATTTTAAGCGTTGACAGTTCTACTATGTTTTTATCAATATCATTGTGGGAATAGATCTTTACTGTAATCATAGTTGAGCTAATTTCATCATTATCCGCAAATTCATGAGGATTTACTTCCGATTGCCAGATTAAACCATCAGAAAATTCACCGTTTCCCTGTACAGGATTGGTTATCATCTCTTCCATTTTTGCCTTTGCGTGAATTACGGCATTTGTGTATTCTCTTGAAATTCGTCCTGTCCTGAGACCACCTGCAAAAAGCTGCATTACCATAACCACACCAATACCAAGTATGGCGGTGGCAATCACTACTTCAAGCAATGTGAAGCCTTGTTGCTTTGTCGCTTTCACAAAAACATCTATGGTTTCTTTTTTCATATTTCTTCTATTGCCTGTTTATTTTTACTCTGCCATGGATTTTATCTATTAAAATGGAGTACGAAGATGATTTCAGATTTTTCAATAATATTTCTCCTCCTGTGCAATCGCCCTCAGGGAAAAAATCTATTCTGATATCTTCATATTCGCTTTTTTCTATATAAACGCCTTCGGGAAATTCTTTTTGCAGAAAATACACAGGCTTTTCCAGTCCGGCATCTTGATCTTTAGAGGAAAGATTTGCATATAGTCCATAGCCGTTTATATCCGTAGCAAAAGAGTATATTTTCTTTTCAGCTATTGCTTTGCTTCTGGTATATCTTAAGCTGGCAGCCATTTCTTTTGCGGCGGTTTTAAGGTGCAGATCATCAATATTCCTGTATAGAGTACCACCAACCAAGGCGGAGGCAATACCGATTATAAAGAGTACAATAATCAGCTCTATCAAGGTAAAAGCTTTTTTATCAGATTTTAAGGCGATTGTTGTGCATAACATCCGGTCACCTATTTACGGTGTAAAAACCGCTTCCAGCAGTTCATCTTTGCTGCCATACCCTGTCATGGATCGATATGAGTTGTTCGAAGCATAGTAATTCATAAGTGAATCTTGTTAACAATTTTAGTAAATTAGCAAAAATATTAGATAAAGGCAAGGGCCTTTTCGTAAGGAAGCAGGGTAAGCGCATTGAGAATTTACCCTATACTCTATTTGATTAGTATTATGGTTTTTAAGAAAATAAAAAGCCTTGTTTATTTTGCGGATATAGCCAAGGAACCTATAAATTTTAAAATTGACTGAAAGTTTTTATGGTCGCTGGTGAAGCCCTGCCGTGAGTTCCCTCAAGACAGCTTTTTCAATCGATAGATGCTTTTGTTCCTTCACATGGTATGATGAAAAATATTTTTTATATTGTAGATCGTAAAGAATAATGATAAAAATAATAGGGATAAAAATAAAGGGGAAAAAATGTCACCAGCAGTTTTGAGGTCAGGGCCATACAGGTTTTATTTTGTCAGTCATGACTTGCACGAACCACCGCATGTCCACATTGACCGAGATGACTTCTCAGCCAAGTTCTGGCTCAATCCTGTGGCGTTGGCATACAATCTTGGCTTTCCGGCAAGGGAATTGCGAAAATTGGAAATGCTTACTACGGAGAACCAAGAATATTTATTGGAGGTATGGTATGAATACTTTGGAGCCTAAAGCGGGAGAACGCGTAAGAGATGTACACATTACTGATGATGCCATTAGTGTGGATCTTTTTGATGGACGAACCATAACTGTCCCGATAGCTTGGTACCCACGTTTACTGCATGCCGCACCAAAGCAACGCGCAAACTGGCGAATTGCCGGAGCAGGATACGGGATACATTGGCCGGATGTTGATGAGGATCTCACTACCCAAGGCCTTTTGCATGGAGCCCCCGCTCCACGGGGAGCTGCAAAAGCTGCATAGACAGACTCATCATTAGTGTTAATTGTCTTACATTAAACCACTACTTCCAACAAAAATATACTCTCCCGAAGACAAATTGAAAATCCCCCTTGCTTTACTTAGCACAATACTTTAATAATATAGCATATTCTGAATATAAACTTTAAATATAAAGGGCGTCCCCAAGAATTTCCAGCCTTCGAAGAAATCCCTGAAAGCGATCAAAGATCGTATTACCGGATTGACAGCCAGGACACGGACGATTATGCCTTTAGACTTGCTGGTTAATGAGGTAAACACAGCGGTTCGTGGTTGGGTAGGCTACTTTCATGTGCGAAACTGCAGCACGGTTCTAAGTGAGGTGCGGTGGCTTCTGGAGGAGCGGTTAAGAACCCATTTACGGAAGCGCCACAAGATCAGAGATCGGGAAACAGGGTACGTACGGTTCACAAATCGGAATCTGTACGAGAAGTACGGGCTCTACAAAGTGCCAACGACAGCGGGCTGGACAAAAGCGCATGCCTTGCGGTGAAGAACATCGGAAAGCCGTGTGCGGGAAAACCGCATGCACGGTTTGATGAGGGAGGGATGGTTGAGGCAGTCATGGTTAGGATATTGAGGCACCGCTATACGAAAGGGGCGGAAACAGATAGGCCGAACCTAAAACCGAATAGACCATCTCTCTACTCTACCCAAGAATTTCCCTACGACTATCGAATAACGTGAAAATAAAAAAATATTCTCAATTTTCTCCGGAAATCTATACTTATTTAATTTGGTGGTCATCAGGTGCTCTCTTCTTTTCTATGGGAATAATGCTAAGGCGGGGCTAATAGACTACCCCGCCTTTTTTACCTCTTCTATTTATGGGCAAACGCACCTTGGGCAAGTACATAAGGTTACGATTTTTCTTGCGTCAAGTATTGTGATTCTTCCATCACCATCAAGGTCACAATCCTGACATTCTGATATTGGATGATTTAAAAAAGTTTTTATTAAATTAACATCACTTTGATCAATAATACCATCTCTATTGATGTCACCTATTGCAGGAGGATCATCGATGAAAACGCCAAAGGTTGATGTATGTGAAGTTTGGAAAGTGACTGTATTTAGGAACGTATTTACTGATATATTTGTGATTCCCAGTTCCGACCATAATCCTGATTTAATGTCCCAATATTTAACGGATATACGGCTGGAATCGATATCTGCCAAGTTAAGGCCTAAAACTACTGGCATGTTAACTGTAATGGATGCCTGCTCAGCAATTGATGTTTCGTTAAATATAATGTTCCAAGCTTGATATAGATTCTCTGTGTTAACTAATTCGAGTTTAGCGTTATCTGTAACATCTGTCACCAAGATAGTTCCATTCGAAGTCAATGATTGTGCAGGAATCTCAACTATTAAACCACCAGGAAACATGAATGACGCTTCATCAATAGCACGAACCGGTTGCTGTTTTGTTGTCGGGCAACTTACATAATTTGATGGCCTTCTCATTACATCAAGCGTCCAATCTCGAGTAGAACCTTCTTTGCTTTTGCCAGTGGCTTGAGTATTTGCATACACAGTAGCCCCAGAATAGTCTGCAAGTTTCTGGACGAATTCCTTTCCAGCTTCTGTTTGTCCAACATAACATGCGAATAGCAATATGACCGAATCACAAGGGGCAATTATACCATCACCACGTAATTGAGCAAAAGCCTGCATTGTATTACTATCATACATAAATTTAAAACCATGCTCACCTTCCAAAAGCTTAAAGCCACCAGACATATGAATTATACCCGGAGTTCCGTGTGCAACTATGGTAAGAGTATCAATAGGCCTGCCATAATATTGGGTAACATCTTTCAAGTGGTCTATCCACTCATTTATATCGGTGGCAATACCGTTCGAATCATCTCTTGTATCGTATGTGAATAAATAAGATTCAAGGTTATCTGTTCCCATAAGAGGTATAGGATAATCATCTATCATACTAATAACTTCAAATCGCCGATCAGAGTATGGCATCCCTTTATAAACAGTATTAAATTTGGCTGTGCTTATGCTGCTTACTATTGATATTTGATTGTCCCACACATCATCAAGGAAAGGTGTTATAATTGGTCTACCATCGTTATATAGATCTGGACCAGCAGGAATTGGATATTTCTTATAATTTTCATGAATCCACTGACAAAGTTCCGGGCCATAATTTTTATCCGGTGGATATATCTCTAAAACGTAGTTATACTCTGGAGTATCAGCTAAACAGTTCGATACAAACGCATATAACGAATCTGGCTCAAGGCCCACTAATGAAAGGTCAGAAGTATCATTCCAATTCAGGGTATTTATGGCTTCCCATAATAAAATATCACTTATAGTTAGATTAATAGGATCTGAACCATCAAGAAATTCTTGATAATTGGTCTTTCCATCGCCATCAATATCACCAATCGCATCATTAATCTTGGTATTGAGTCCTGCATAAAGACTTTCCCAAATATCCGGCATTCCGTCAGCATCATCGTCCAAATCAGCATTATCGCCGATTCCATCTCCATTGGTGTCAAGCCATTCGTTTTCATTAAATGGGAATGCATCAGCAGAGTCAGCATAGCCATCGTCATCGCTATCAAGAAAACCAAATTTAATATCCCGTGTTAGGTTGCTATAAATTGTTATATCACGCAGGTAGAAAGGCGGATAAATAGAAGACGGCGGCGTAACACGGACGGTATAAGTATCAGGCAAAAGGAGCATTCGATAACTTCCATCACTTCCCGAAGTACTGCGAGAAGAACCAGAAGTAGATTGGATGTTAGTTCCAGGAACTGGGTTTCCGGCAGTATCCGTTACCATACCACTCAGCATAACAAGTGGGACTATTATGTTAAGTTCTGTATCACCAGCCACAATTAAATTTGAACTAAGATTATAGCGTAAACTTGCGCTGCTGTATCCCCCTTTGTTATCATAAT